>NZ_CP037940.1:906195-1208260 GCF_004358325.1 Periweissella cryptocerci
GAAATCACTATTAGGTCTTTTGTTTCACCGATTAATCCATGGTGAATACCCTGAGATGAGAATGCGCTGACATCGGAATTGAATCCCGCTTCTAAATAATTTATGTGTTTCTTGTAATCAGGTGATAGCACTTGATTATCTTCAATTGACTTTGCTAACCATGAAGCGTGAAAGCCAACAGATTTGATTTGTTTTCCGTTCATCAAAAGAACTCCTCTCGCAGTAATATTCTTACTACCATTATCTCAACATTTAGTGAAGAAAATGAGTATCAAAGCTATCCTTGTATGAATATTCATCGAGAAAAGCCTTAAACATTATTGGTATATTCAGTTGACAGAAACATATCCCCACACGGATTGTTATATACAGAAGTTCGGTAATATGAAACATTGGCCATATGCCATTGCACCTGTATCAATTACCGGAACTAATATGATCACTTCTGCATTAACAAATTGCATACAAAAACAGGCCACAAGAATTTAAACCGCAAACTCTTGTGACCCGCTTAATATTTAATTTCTTAATTACATGCTATCTTTCGTGAATTCCTTATAGGTATCCGCATCAAAGACATAGTCAATTTCACCGATGTATTCAGTAATCTTGTTAGGATATGCGAAGCCTTGCTTGAAGTGGTACAAGCCATCAGTGTTATCGAAACCGAAGATACCACCCATGTCGTAGCGCTTCTTGCCGGTGTTCATCGCCCACTTAATCATTTCCCATTGAACTAATTGGGGTGCCATGAAGTTGCGCTTGATTTCAGTTGAGCCACCGTACATGTACCAAACCTTGTCGCCAAAGTTAAAGGCTATCGCGCCGGACAAGACATCCCCTTCGTGACGCGCAATGTAGATACGCATGATTGAATCTTCGGGGAAGGCTTCCAACATCCGGTCAAAGTATTCTGCCGGACGGTATGTGATGCCGTGGCGAATACTCATTTCTTTGTACGTTTCGTAGAACACATCCATCAATTCCTTCGAGTTACCACTTTCAACTTCAACACCCTTGCGTTCGGCTAAACGGATGTTGTAGCGGGTCTTCTTGTGGAAAGTTGCGATTAATGATTCTTCGTCTTGATCAACTAAATCTAACAACATGTTGAAACGAGGTTGAATCGTCGCGTGGGCGTTTTCAAGGCTCAAGTTCCGATTACGCATCGTGAAACCAAGCGCCTTCAATTCATTGTTTAATTCATCTGAATAAACGACTTCAGGGTCAATCCGCAAGACCATTGTGTTAGCTGCTTCCAAAGCTGATTTAGCTTCATCAACTAAAGCTTTCAACAATTCAACACTAAATTCATCCTTGAAAACGGGACCTTTACTTGCGTAGGCCAATTTCTTATCGTTTAAATTATTGATACTCAAGATTGAAAGACCGGCAACAATTTCGCCGGCATTTTCCACGTACACGTACATTGGTTGCCAGTTGGCTTTGGTCTTACCCCACCCCAAATCTTGGGTAACTGAGGAATAGTTTGCTGAGCGCACGAAATCTTGATAACGAGCAACTTCAGCCGCATCGTTTAAATTTACAACAGGCATTTTTATATTCTTCCTAACTTTAAGTATTCAATACTCAATTATAGTAGTAAACCCACCCGATGTCATTAAATTGATGTGAGATTGTTAGAAAAATGCGTACTTCTGTGTTTTGTTTTTTGCGATATTCGCTTTAGCGTATTGGCCACTAGTCGTGCTGCGGGTTGCGTTAGTCATTTGGTTTTTGTCGTTTGAATATTTTTGCCAACAAACCATACGCAAGAGGCGTTGAAATTGTTAGAAAACAAGAAAGTGTTCTTCACTAATTTTGAAGAACTAGAAAAAAATAAGTTAATTGTTTTGAGCGATAGCGGTCGTCGCCATATTGAATACGGAACAGAATAGGACAAAAGTTTGTTTCTATACTCAAATTCATAGTTATAAAAAACATAAGCCTGTCATATCCATTGTTTAAACGGATATGACAGGCTTTTTAGACACTTTTAAAAAGTTTTGCGGCGTCGTCATATATTTAGATTAACAAACATCCTTCAGATACTTTTGTGGAACCCAATAGTATATTTTACCAATTTTTACCTTGTAGAGCGAATCCCAGTACGAATAGTAGTTGTCACCCAAGTACGGTACTTCCTTTGTTTTGGAATAATAGCGCATCTTAGTCGTCGATAGTTTCTTATTGGTCTTCAGTTTCTTAGCTTTTGGCAATTTTTTCTCTTGCGCTTTATTGCCTTTGATGATGTATCCTTTTGCATTTTTCTTCAATCTAAAATTATGACTTTCGTTGACAACTCCTGAAATGGCATTTCGCCACCCATTCTCCATTGACGAAGCAGGTATATAAAAGACCCATTCAGGTTGATAAATTACGCCGTAATATTTTTTTCCTTTGAAAGTCACGCATTCGTTCACCTTCCAATTAATCACCGAAATTTGTTCTAGCAAATCAGTTTTTTTATTAAGGTCCACGAGAGCGGAGGGATCTATACCTCCTAAGTTATAGCCCCAGTACACGTTTTTTAACTTCGAACCGGCCTTAACATGCATTTTTTTTGCCTTTTTGTATGTGGTAACTTTACGATTTATGCCATTGTTTGTGGTGCTTGCAGAAATACCGAACGGCGACACAACAACAGAGCCAAGCAACGTAATACATAATATAATCTTAAATATTTTCTTGTTCATAATCTTCACCTTTCTAAATAAAAAACGCCAACAAAAAGATAGACTCATCTTCCCGTTGACGTTCAGCTAGTATTCAAATTATCCCTAACATGATTATATCAAACATCACCTTCCGTATACCGTTTCAAACTCTTCTATGAATTAAGAATCTAATGCGTAGGAACTTTGCTACACCTAGTGTTCTATGTCACTCTTCATTTGTTTATTTGTAAACTCAGGACTAAAAAAAGCGGCCATGAACGTCGTCAAATCAGCCTTATCAGCATTTGAAATTCTCAAAAAGGAGCTTAACAAATGATAATCAATGTATTATACTAGTATATGTACTCGATTAGTATTTTGAATCCCCCCGATTCTAATTGAAGCTATCGGCTACACCCCCTTGCGACCACAGGAATTTTCCCAATCCTTGTGGTCGCTTTTTGTTGTCTGCAGATTTTCAGGGGAGTGGGACAAATGGTGGGCTGGTATTATAATGTCGCACTTAGCGCATAATAAAAAGGCTCCAAGTCAGTTAAATCGCCTAACTTGCTTGGAGCCTTCAGGTTTTCTGCCGGTGGACCGTTTTTTACTTAATCGAAGCTATGGTAAAAGTTAAATCTGGATGCCGCAAAACATATAATTTGATATCTCGATCTCATTCACTTCACAAACTTGTCATTCTCAATTATTTCACGTTGCTTTTTTTGAACGAAATAGTCTTTTACTTTTACGAGAAATTTGAATTTATCATCATCAATATCGGAATTCAATAAATATGTTATCTCATCATTGTCAAACTTTCAAATTGATCATATAGTTCATTAATTTTCTGATTTCCTGGACTGACCATATATATCCCCCTCACTTTTGAACATCATATGAGGTTTTCATTATATATTATTTTAAGTAGCATCATTCGGATTTAATCTAAATGTATCGGTACCTCGGATATAAAAACGGAGTTCCATCACCGTTCAAGCCGTAGTAGCTGTCCCACCTGAATTGCATTCGGATTCTTAATTCCGTTCAGCTTAACTAGGTTCGCCACACTCGTTTTATATTTGGCGGCGATTGCGGACAACGTATCACCACGCTTAACCCGATACGTTGCTGTTTTGCCATTGGCAGCACTTGTTCCCAAATCATCGTGCACGCTATCTGGCTTCAAAAACAACGCCACTTCTGCTTCACGCCGACGCTTCAGTCCTAGCAAAACAACGCCACCAGCACGGTTAAACCGCAACATTTGGGCACTAGCGGCGGTCCATTTGCCTTGGTTCAAGTAGTCGAGCAGCCACGTCCCCTTCAAAATGTGAGGACCCAAATTAAAATGAAAACTGACTAATGCATCGAACTGATTTTGGTTCAATTTAACGCGAATATACTGATAAATGCCCGCCGCATGCGTCTTCACATCCGCGTCCAAATACGCATTCGCTTGCGCCGGCGTAATGATCATCCCCCGCTTGACGCCTTGCGTGTGCCCGTACCCAATCGTCCACACCCCAACACTATCCTGATACGCCTGTAACCGCAAGCCTTCAAACTGCTGCAGTAGTTTGCGCCCATTGGCACTTAATTTTAGCTTTTCATTCATGCTCCCACCTCGTATTCCATAATTTCACCAGCTAATTCCCGCCGGCGGTGTTTTTTCTTCTTATATATAAAGTCAATTCATCACCGGAAAATGCGCCACCTTTTTTGTTTTTGCCAAAATTAGTTTGCATTTGGTAAATTCCGTAATCACCAGCGCAATGTTATCCACAGCTCAAAATAATCGGGCAACTCAAAAAGACACAGGTTATCCACACCCATGTCTTCTTTTATATTCTGTTTATTCTAACGTGGAATTGTCGTTTCTGTACTTTTCAATCATCGAATTACTGGGGTTCTATTGTCATTGTTTATTTCCATGCCACTGCGCCTATGATTGGTACCTATTTTCCGCTAGTCTTGAAAATTATTCCCAACTAACGGAGTGCCAGCAAATTGCTTGGCGGGCGCAGCCTTCACACCGCGACTGGGGGAATATGTGTGCAGCACATATTCCCGCTGAGGATAAGATGAGGAGTCTAGGGAATTTATTCCCGTAGAGTCCCAGCTTGTCCGAGTTTGCTAAGACCGCTTTTTGGCTTAGCAATGAGCTTCCAGCGCAGTGCGCCAAGTAATTTGCTGGCACGGAGTGGCCACTTTTATTCAAACTCAGGTCAGACAGAATAGCCACATTCTTAGTTAAGCAAATCATCATAATACTTAATCACAGCGGTGTCCTTACTTACAGCGAACACTTTGTCAGTTGTAACCGTGTCGTCACTACCGTCATATGAATATGTGTAGTTAAATAATTCCTCCTCGCCCGTGCCATCATATTGCTCCCGCGAATTAATGGTGCGTTGGTACACAGTCCCATCGTCGCTAAATAAGTAATATGAAATCGGCATTTTCTTCCCCTGCTTCGTAAGGGTGTTTGCAAGCTTTTCATTGGGGTAAAATACCGCCATATCAAGCCCCCGTGGCGAATCAGCTGCACCGTGGCCATACATTTGTAAATCGCCATTTACCGTGTTGGCGATTACCGACGTGGCGCCTTGATAATCGGCCAAGTCTTCACCAGTTTCAAAGCTCAAATCCAAGTTCGCGAGTTTTCCTCGCGCAACGAGGAAATTTTCTAGCTTAGCCTTGTTTGAATACGAGAGTGTACTTTTTGGGCTATCTGCCGCGTCCGAATTTTTCGTCGCATCGTCAGCGGTAGCCTGAGCCGCTGCTTCTGAGGCCGCCCGCGCAACCTCTGCGGAATTGCTCTTGGCGGCTGCTTCGGATGAGGCTGCCACCGAGCTAGCCACACTGGCATCATTTTTTTCGGCTGCCACACTCGCATCGTGTTTGGCTTGCTGACTAGAGTTCAGACTCGCAATGTTGGTTGCCGATTGTTGTTTCACATTTTGTTCGTGCACATAGACGATTAGTCCTACAAAAATACCAATAACTAAAATTGAACCACCAATAATTGCTGCAATTATTTTTTTCCGTTTATCCGCTTGTGCCAAATTTTCCAAATGTACCTTTTCGTTGGATTCCCACCGTTGATAGTCTTTGGCGGCCGCCGTACTATCATCAGGATTTAGCATTTTGAACTCTTGCAGCTTGCGCGTTTTTTCCGCTTCATTGATTTTAAATCGATCGCTTGCCATGTCAATACCTCCTTCACTATCGCTATTACCTGCAAATTTTGTGGTTCCCGTCCGTATTCGCAGGTTCAGTTCTGTCCGCTCGCCAAATGCATTTACCTGTGCCAACGGAACAAAAAAAGCCAACAGCAAACATTACCACCTTGGTAACATCTTCCCGTTGACGTCTACTTGTATTCAATTGTTCCCTGACTATATTTTATCAAATCTGCCCGCAAATGTGTCGTTATAGCGACTTTCAGTTGATCACATCGTAACTATTAGTCATCCCGCTTGATCTGCTACGCTCAACCGTATTTTTCACCGTTTAAAATGCTTCTGGACGCTCCTAATAATTATCATTCCAAGCAAGCCAATGAACAGATATACATTTTGGCCGCCGTGGTGATTCATCCAATGGTTGACTGGGGTAACCACAAAAATCACCGTGATTAAGATTAAGTAAAATAGCATATCGATGTTTTCTTTTAAAAATTTTGTCATTATTTAGCCTTTCAAAAATTAGTAGTGACGCTGTGATAATTCTATTTTTACACGTTACTCATGTGCTAGCAATTTTAGCATTTCATTTGCAGCTTTACTTTTGGGGGATTTTTCTAATATCCGTTTAGCATACTTTTCCGCTTCCATATCTGAAAGTAACTTTTCAGGAATATCATGAAAAAATAAAATGCCCTCCTGCAGGCGGATATTATCCGGTTCAAGTTGTATTGCTTTTTCCAGATGATGCAACGCCTGGTTATATGCACCTGCACGCAGCGGAAAAATATTGGTCAGTAGTACCGCGGCAACTTTATGTAATTCAGCAGTTTCGTTTCTGCGTAATAGTTCTTCTACGACAAAGTACACCGAAATACTATCAAAGTCTGACAATTCATTCGCAGCTGATACCAAGATAGTGGTTGCACTTTCCACGTCTAAGTTAGCAACTAAATTTACCGCACTTTCAAAATCACCGGCTTCAATTTGTTTAAGTAATTCGACACTTTCATAATCCTTGCTTGAACTCATATTTTATTTCACTTTCACGTAATTGTTAGTCATTGGCGTCCCTTTGCTTGGTAATGCCAACGGAGTAATTGTTAAAATTCGGTACTGCTATTGGTTTTGCCGTAATTTTCTTAATAACACCCAGCCACGCCAACCAAATATGTTCTGCCGGTAACCCGTTTTCCAAGAATGCTAAACGTTTTAGGATTTCTTTTGCGTCTGCTTCTTCAGTATCGAGCCACCACGATTCCAAGAATGTATACATCGTACTATATGCTTTTAGGTCAAACACTTGCTGCTCAGATTTCTCAGACCAAATTTCCTCAAACTCACTCCAAATTGCAGGATCTGCCGGCAAATTTGTGGCAAAAACATCCGTCGCCATGGCACCTAATAAAATTGCTAACTCCTCGCCACCTGTCTTTTCGTAATAATTATTCAGAAAAGCGTTGCTTGCGATATATGCTAAATATAGTTCGTTTTCCATATCATGTCTCCCGAAATTAATTTTCGCCGATTATTCGTTACTCGCCAGTTTTATTTGTTCAACAACCCAAAACATAGAAAAAACACCTAATTCGTTCAGCAATCACGAACAATTCCACCATTTCAGCTTTCATTGTTTATTATCGCAAAACTGCGGACATATAAAAAGCCCCAACTGCCTTAATCAGTTGGGGGTTCCATCATACAAATAAGTACAACACATTTATTCTAACGTGGGATTCTCACTTCTGTGCTTTTGCTGATTTGAGCATTATACCTTACTAACGGAGTGGCCAATTTTATTCAAACTCACGTTAGACGGAATAGAACCTTACGCACCTATTTCACTTTAACCTTCTTAACCGTCTTAGTTGCTAAGCCATTGTCATGCGTGTTCTGCACGACTAACTTAAGCTTGGTTTTCTTTGTGATTTTCTTCTTCAATTTAAACTTAACTTTTTTGTTTTTCACGTCCTTCTTCAACGTAAAGATTTTGACAACTTTCTTTCCGTTATAGACTGTGATTGTCGCACCTTGCTTGGCGGTCAATTTACCGGTCAATTGCTTCTTTTTGACCGTGAAGTTTTTCGCGGTAATCGCAGGTGAAACAGCGACTTTCCGTGCGATACTTGCCGCTTGGTGAATCACGTATGCTTCATCTGGGCGATCCACACTGAACTTAACTTGTTGGTTCTTCGCCAATTTCTTGGTGAAATTCAGTTTGAATTTACCGTTTTTGTCCGTCTTGGTTTGACCGATTGCCTTGCCGTTGACGGTTGCTTTGACGGTTACTCCATTGACGACTTTGCCTTTGATTTGACCTTGCGCATACTTGTGTAAATGATATGTTTGCTTGCCATTCAGATTTACGGCGTACTTCGCAATGCTAGTTTTACTGATCATTTCATTCAGTTCTTTAGTTAAAATCGCCAGCTGGTCGTAATCGAGTTTCGTAGCTTTCAAAGCTTGCTGTAATTGCGCCCGTTTCTTGGCGACTTGTGTGTTACCATCACCGTTTTTGTCGAGTTCACGTTTGACTGCGGTCGTTGCTTGGTTGGTGGCGGTAGTTTTGTAGTTTGTTACAGTCGTTTGCAATTTCGCAAGTAAGCTATCAATTTGTGCATAATCTTTGTTTTGCATCGCCGTGTTCAAGTCATTGATGGCCTTTTTAACGGCGGGGTCGTTTTTGCCTGTTGTGCCAATTTGACTCGTGGCACTAGTTACGGCTTGGTTGATACTGGTATCCAACGCCGTATACAGGTTCGCCAACAATCCTGGGAGATCCGCCAGATTAGCGTCGGGATTTGTTAGCGCTTCGTTTAGTGCGGTAATCGCCGCACTAATGGCAGCGGTGGTGGTCACATTAGTTGGAATTCCTGTCACGACTTGTTGGGCGGCTGTCTTCACATTACTCTTATAAGTGGTCACGGCCGCTTGCATGTTTTCTAACACCCCCGCAATTCCAGTGTAATCACGAGTTTGCATTGCTATGTCCAAGTCATTGATGGCTTTTTTAACATCGGCGTCGTTTCTACCAGCCGTGCCAATTTGACTTGTGGAACTGGTGATTGCTTGATTGATACTGCCGTTTATTGCCGCATACAGATTCGCTGCCAAAGCTGAAGTCGTATCTTTGTTCAGTTCAAACTTTGGGACGGCTTGCTCGAGCTCGGCAGCCAGTGATGTAATTTCCGGATTACTAAGCATGGCTGGCACATTTCGACTTAATTGCAACGCCACTAAGGCATGCTTATACTTAGCAAAATAAATCGCCTTGTTCGCAATAATTGTTAATGTTTTAACGTTGAGAGATGTTGCGAACGTATTGATGCTTTTTTCCCAGTCTTTAACAGGTTCAGTACTACCATAATTTACATTGTCTTTATATTGAACAGCACTTCCAACTACATAGAGCGCGTCATAATTATTTAATTGAACTGCCCCACCTAAACTTATCGATTGCAATCCGGTCAAACCAGCGAATGCACCAATTTCAAGGTTTTCCAAATTAAGATCAATCAAATTTAAGCTCTCTAAATTACTCATCCCCGCAAACGTGTTCGACGCAATTGTAGTAATCTGATGCGTCGCCCCCTGGTCATTACCGATGTCTAAAACAACTAAATTACGGAGTGCGCTAATTCCCATAAGATTCTGAACGCTATACTCCGTTTCATTGAACAATTCTAATATTTTAACTTGCTCTAGCACACCCCGCACAGCATTTTCATCGGTTGAGCTATTCAATGCGTCGTAATACTTGGTATTCTTATTTGCAGCATCTAACTCAGCGAGGGACTTTCTCGGATTACTCGTGGTAGTTTGTCCACACTTGTAAATGGCGGCCCGCAAATTAGCATCCGGAATCAAATTGGCAAAGGCACGTCCTTCCCCAATGTTACGATAATCCATTGTGTCCGCCCGCCCTGCTTTAATCTGCGCCCTCGGGGTCGACTGTTTAGCACGCGTAGTTATCGTTGTCTTGGGCGATGTCACTGTGTCGGCCAAAGCCATGACTGGTGTGACCGCCGTTGAGACTACCATCAGCGAGGCTAAGCCCAGTGAGGCGATTGCTTGTTTTTTCATGTGTTTGTCCTCATTTCAGATAATTTTCTTTAACTATAATTTTCGCAAAATAATTTGAAGATTTATTAGATGAAACCTTGTATAAACAACCGTTAATTTCGTCAATTAGCTGTTGTTAGTAATAAATAAGCACCAGCAATTACACCCACATTTGAGCATAATTACTGGTGCTTTATTTATCTTTGGTGGTTATTCAGTTGATTAAGGCGAATATAGCAATCACTAAATTCATCAATCCATATCCACCTAGAACGCACTCATGCTTTACGTTTCTTACCAAACATCGCGATGCCGACTAAGCCGACAAGTAATGTGCCCCCTAAGATTGGCAGTACCACGTTTTTAACGATACCCGATTTTGGCAAAATGCCATCATCATTGGTTGTGGTCGTCGTGGTCGTTGTTACTGTTCTAGTAGCTGTTGGCGTCGCTTTTGGCGTTGACTTTACTGCGCCACCAGACACTGGCAAGCTAGTTGGTGCCTTCACCGGTTTCTTAGTCGACGTCGTTTTCGCTGGTGTTTTATCCGTAGCTGTGTTGGCACCGGTATCAATATTTGTACCTGGCACTACATTTGGGATAGGGTCTGGAACCGCCGGCGTTGTTGGTGTCGTTACTACCGGTGTATCCACTACTGGGGTAGTTTCTTCATAGACAAATTTATAGCTACGCCCAGCATTATCTTGATAATCAATCGCTGAACCAATTATTTTGTTATCAAGTTGTTCCCACGTGTAGTCGCCAACCGCCCGGGTCATGTCAGTTACACTACCGAAAAGTCCCTTTAAGTTATAACCATCAATCAGGTATGGACGGAGTGTCAAATAGTCACCAATGAATCCACTAAATTCTTGGGGTGCTGCCAACTCGTTATCGTCACCATCGACCGTATATACTGTAAATGTGGGGGTTGCACTGCGGAATTGGAAGACAACTTGCTGTTGACCCATCGTCAATGTTCCGTTAGCTGTGCCTGCAATTAATTGGCCAGCGCTATACCCTGCGATTTGTGGTAATTTCGCCCCATATGAATCGCCTACTCGACCAGTACTTGTATATGGAACAACGGCGTCTCCGTTCGCATCTGTGATAATTTCATTATTATTTTGGTCGACGTATTTGTATTCCACCGCCCCACCGATCGCCCATTTAGTAGCTTGCGTTCTGAAATTACAATCACTATTAATTTGATTAACGAACATCGTCGCTAGATCAATATCATCAGCGGTCACCGGAATCACGACTCCACCCGGGTTCATATCTTCAAAAAATTGTAAATCTTCACCAAAATCATCACTGAAGTTACTTACATAAATTGTTTCGGCATATGGTAGCCAAGCAAAACCCGCTGCCCATTCTTTTAGATTTGGCAAATCAATTAATTTAAGGGTTTTGATAATATTTCCATCGAGCCATTCGCCACCTAGCGTCTCCAACAATGGTAAATTAATAAAGTTAACCGTTGCTAAACTTGGCACATTCTCAAATAAATCTTCCCCAACAACAACTAATGATTTCAGGTTAATCAAGTTAACTTCTGCTAAATTCGGACAATTATAGAAACTATCCCCGCCAATAATTTGAAAACTATCCAAGTTAATTAAATTCAAACTTTTGATACCGGTATCTGAGAACGCGTAACTACCAATCGTTGTTAACTTTTGCAAATTATCAAAATCAACATTCAATAAATTTTCACTACTAGAAAAAACAGCCTTCCCCAGTATTTCTAAATTAGGTAACGTTTTTAAATCCGCATTAGTAAGGGCATCAATATTTTGAAATGCGCCATCGCCAATTGCTTGAATATCATTAAAGTCGGCTGAAAAAGTTAAATTACCATCCCAGTTATCATCTGGATCAAAATTATCATAATTAAAATCCACCAAGGTTGGGCGTCCCTTAATTTGTTCAATAATAAAATCACTTCGAACAAATGTATGCGCGATGCCATTACGGGTTGCCTTCTTCGCTGCCGTTTTGGCGTTTTTATTCGCCGCCGTAATAGCTTGCGTAGTAATTGCTTTTACGCGTTTTTTATCTGTCTTAACTTGCTTACTGGCGACGCTATCAGTTTTAGCCGCAGTATCTGCCAATACTAATGGGGTTGCCCCAAGCCCACCAACAAGAGTCATCGTTGTCAAACCAGCATACATCAATTGTTTGCCGCGTTTAGGTAATCCATTGCCGTTTATTTTATTAATTCGCTTATTGTCTTTTCGCATGTGTTAATCCTCTATTTATTTAGTATCATTACCCTATTTTTTATCGTTGAACTGTAATTTATTTTTCTTAGCAAAGGCATATAGTCCAATCAAACCGATCAGCACCGTTGCTCCAAAAACTGGTAACCAGTAACTTTTATCAGTTCCTGATTGTGGTAAATTCGCTTTACTAGCGGTACCGGCTTTGCCATTTGCACGCGCAACTGCACCACGGCGCGTACCAGCAGCGTTGTTAGGTGTGTTAGTCGACTTAGATGAAATTTTGCCACCACTTACCGTTTGTTTGCCACCCGCAACGCTGTGTCGACCACCACTAACATTAGCTTCGCCGCCTGACACAGGAAGATTCGTTGGTGTGTTACCACTGCTTGGCTTTTTATTACCATTTGCCGTGCTATTACCACCGGTGTTTGCAGTTGTCGTAGGTTTTGATGTTGGGTTAGGCGTTGACTGACTAGGCTTGTTACTACCATTATTGTTATTTGTTCCTGTCGATGGCTGACTTGGCTTATTATTCGTTGAATTATTGTCGTTATTAGTTTGATTACCTGACGCTGGCTTATCTGTTGTTTTTGCTTTCTTGGTAAAGACCAGCTTGTAGCTTCGGCCATTGTTATCGCCGTATTTTACTTCTGTGCCGATTAAATTATGCACAGTTGCCCATGCAAAATCTTGGACAGCACGTGAAAGCGTCGCTGAACTCCCGTAAAGTTCCTTGAAATCATAGTCCGAAAACGCACTAGCATTCGCAGCGATAAGTGAATTCGGGTCAAGCGTCAATTTTTCATCAGCATAACCACCGAATTGTTGTGCCGGAATGATTTCATTATCTTTATCATCAACATAGTAGACGGTAAAATCAGCCCCGATGCTACGCTTATATTGCAACGTTACTTCTTGCCATAATTCGTTGTAACGACCGCTATTACTATCTTCGTAAATAGTTGGTTTATCATAGCCAGCAATCGTTAGGGCACCTAATGAACCTATCTTATATGAGTTACCCAATTTACCGTATTGTTGCTGTGGGTCAACTGGCTTGTTATTAACATCCGTTGTTAATTCCTTACCATCCTGATCAACGTACTTCAATGTGACAGTTGCTGGAATATACCAAGCACTTTTTAGCCCAAATTGTGCCTCGTTGATTCTATCGACAAATCGTTCCGCCACTGCCAGATCATCTGCACTGTTTGGAATTACTTGTCCACGTGGCGTAATATATTGGCAGACATTGTAGTCAATGTTTACGGTTGGATTAATGTTGTTGAGAAAAATCTGGTGTAAATCAGGTAATTCAGGTCCGCCATTACTATAGTAGGCTTCACCGAATGCACCTGAAGTAATTTTGGCTAAACTAGGTAAATTCTCTAGCTTCGTCGTTTTAATACCAGCTACTACATAAAAAGCGCGCTCGCCAATTGTTGTTAAATTGTCTAAGTTACTAAGGGTAACCGTATCTAGTTGCGAATCACTGCCAATAGTTACGCTGAATGCGTTTTTCCCAATTGTTGTTAAAGCATTTAAATTGCTTAAATTGACCGATTTCAAATTAGGACATGAACTAAATGCTTGGTCACCAATTGTGGTTAATGCTTCTAAGCCATCAAGGTTAACTTCTGTCAATTGAGTTCCACCGAACGCATTGCTATTAATGTACACAAGGTTTGTTAACGGGCTAAGATCAAGTTCAGTTAGACCGGTGTTTGCAAATGCGCTATTTCCAATGCTTTGTAAATCGGATAAATTAGTGAAATCAATATTTTTTAATGCGGGATAATAAGAAAAAACACCACCAAATATACTAGTTACACCGGTAAAATCACCTGCTTTAAACTTAAGCACACCATCCCAGTCTGCATTATTCATTTTTGTCTTCCCAGTAGCGCTGAGACCCTGGATTTGTGATGATGTTGTTGTATAGGTGAAATCATCATGCCCGAACGTGTACGAAACCGTATCGCGTGCTTCCTTAGCTTTATCAGCTTGTTTTTCGGCGTTCGCTTGTGGAGCGACGTTGGTACTAAAATCACTGTTCACCGGTCGCGTCTTACCTGCAGGGCCTATGGTTTCTGTAATTGTTGTCGTAGTAGTTGTAGTGACTTGGTCAGCCAAAACAGATGGTGCCGCTCCTATGCCCCCAAGCACCGTCATCGTGGCAAGACCGGTATACATCCATCGTTTGTTACTTTTATGTTGTCTCAATCCTTTTTCCATCTGCATTTCTCCAATATTTATTAAATTATTTCTAATTTAATTTTACGAACTTAATGCGAAGAAAATATGCTCGACATCGGAATATACAGCGAAGTTTGCGAATAAATTTCAATTGCTTGATTTGCAAAAGTTTTGCTATGTAAAAAGTGTACTTGACGTGATGGCTGTTTTGCTTAATCAGCATCTAATGGGACTAACAAATGTAGTAACTATAAGCATTTTTAAACGGTTCTGTTTACTCCAACGTGGAATTGTCGTTTCTGTACTTTTCAATCAGCGAATTACCGAGGTTCTATTGTCAATGTTGTTTTTTTTCATGCTACTTCGTTCTGTGCTTGGAACCTGTTTTCCGCTGATTTGAGCATTATTCCCAAATAACGGAGTGCCGGTAAATTGCTTGGCGGGCGCAGCCTTTACACCGCGACTGGGGTGATATGTGTGAAACACATGTCGCCGCTGAGGATAAGATGAGGAGTCTTAGGAATTTATTCCTTAGAGTCCCAGCTTATCCGAGTTTGCCAAGACCGCACTTTGGCTTGGCAATGGGCTTCCAGCGCGGTGCGCCAAGTAATTTACTGGCACGCAGTGGCCAATTCTATTCAATCCAAAGTCAGACGAAAAAGAGCCGCATTTTTAAACGCCTAAGAAAAACAAAAAAGCTATAGCCCGTAGACCATAACTTTCTTCAATTCCAAATAATTCATTTTTTCTTCACCACAACAGTGCCTACCTTATTCACGATTTTTCCGTTTGAGTTTTTCACTGTGTAAGTCACTTTGTAAGTGCCTGCTTTCTTCAAGCTCAATGATGTTGCTTTTTTTCCATTCACTTTGGTTATCTTCACTTTTGCTTTTAGATCACCATCGACTGTATCATTGGCTTGTGTGATAGCTGATTTAATCTTGAATTTTTTCTTGGATACTTTCACAGTGACTTTTTTAACTTTCAGCACGGGAGCATTCGCTTTGACGGTCACCATTTTAGTTACGGTGAATGTCTTGCCATTTGAATTCTTCAAGCTGTAGGTAACGCTGTACTTCCCTGCTTTTTTCAAGCTTAATGCGCTTGCGGTTTTCCCATTGACCTTTATGATGACCACTTTTGCTTTTAGGTTCGCGCCATCTACCAAATCACTCGCTTGGGTGACAGCATTCACAATATTCAAGTTTCCTTTGCCATAATTTAGCGTGAGGTCTTTTACTGCAAGCGTCGGATTTGTCGCAACAACTGTCACTATTCCGGTTGCAGTCGCGTTTTTGCCAAAACTGTTCGACAAGGTGTATTCGATTGTATAGGTGCCAGCTTTTTTCAAACTTAATGTTGAAGCTGCTTTCCCATTCACTTTGCTGATTTTCACTTTGTGTTTAATGTTGCCATCAATGACGTCGGTGGCAGTTGTGACGGCTGTTTGATGGTTGAAGTTCCCTGTGCCATGTGTAACCGAAACATTTTTGACGGCTAACGTTGGCGGTGTTTGCAGAGGAACAGGAATCGGGATCGTGGCACCTTTGACAAAGGCTAAACCATCCCACACATATTCACCAGGTCTCAGCCCCTGCGTACTAGGACTACTCGTTTCAGCGACTGTTACAAATTTTGCGCCATTTCCTGTAGCTAGGGTGTAACTACCGTCTACAAAGATACCATCAACATTTTTGACCTTTGCACCTTCGTTCAAGATAATTTTACCGTTGTTTCCACCAATTATCTTGCCATCGCCGGTACGTTCTAGTGCACCGGTAGCGGTTAGTGTTAAGGTGTTGGCTCCAGTTGAAACTGTTTGGTTATTATGAACATACAGTTGGTGCTCCCTCGTCATTGTAATGTCTTCTGTCATAGTAATATTGTCACTCGCATATATCACTCTAATCTCTGGCAATACTTTTGTGCTTTCCAGCATGGCCTTGAGTGCCCCGGACGTCCTTACTCTGAACTGGCCGCCTGCACCGATGTCTACTAAGTTGCCATCGCCTTCATTGGTCACTGTTCCACTGGAAACTACTATAAAGCCAAGGGCGCCAATTTTTAAGGTAGGCGCTGTATCAGAATTATTTCTCACCGTACCGCTATTTACGCGTATTACCGAATCTGGAGCTGCTTCAATAACTGTGGCATTCTCTGCGGTCACCG
Source organism: Periweissella cryptocerci (assembly GCF_004358325.1). Taxonomy (NCBI): domain Bacteria; kingdom Bacillati; phylum Bacillota; class Bacilli; order Lactobacillales; family Lactobacillaceae; genus Periweissella; species Periweissella cryptocerci. Next base: position 922,696 of record NZ_CP037940.1, read on the forward strand.
TTCCACCATTCACATCCACAATGTCATTAGCCCTAATAACGGGGGAAGCCGATGTGCTTGTTATGATTGCGCCATTCTCAATATCCGCAGTACCCCATGCATATATGAGGGGGCCATTACAACTATTGCCCGTCACTACACTAGAAACCGTTAAATTTCCGCTGACCAATGCACCCCCGCTTCCGGTGTTCTCTAATGTCAACTCACCACCACTAATAACAAGCTCCGTACTGCTGGCATGAAAAGCGGTTCCACCGTCACCATTGATTGTTGCCGTTCCATTAATAACAAGGTTGATAACATCATCATAATCAGTCCCTGAAAATCTTATGGCTCCACCATCATAATTCGTCAAAGTCAGCGTGTCCGTATCAGTGATCCACTCCCATGTCCCATTCCCCTTACCATTCCCTCTTTGGTCAGTAGAAAGCGACACATCGCCGGGGCTACCAGTAACATTGATAGTTCCGCTCATCGCGCTCGCCGTTGTCGTAAACATCACCAGCATCACTACCGCAAGACCTAAACTTAAAAATACCGCACGTAAACTTCGGCAGGTCTTCAGCTTCCTGAGTGACGTTTGTTCAATTTTTAAATCCTTACTCATCTCTCTTCCTCCGTTCTTCTTATCATAGAAATAAAAGTAATCATTATCATCAAATGTTAATTGCCTAATATCAATTTTCCCATCATGATCAGTACGATTTTTATCCTTAAATAAAATTTCCAGATTTGTTTATCGCGTTTCAGCTAACCAGTAAAACTACTGATAACAATGAATTGTTATGCGTTTTACACCTCCAATTTTCACTGATTTTTATATACACATTATACTTCCGCTTCGATTTCCCATGTTGAATGCAGTGCATATTCACAACAAAGTCACATTTGCGTCACAAACTGCTACTTGGCAGGTCTTTTTCATTATTTATTGCTAATGAGCACATCATAATATTTCCAAAGAAGCTGCATAGTCGCACAGCCAGCTACGTTAATTCAGCGAACTGTCGTCATGAGTGGTTGAGTTTGTTTTTGATTGCAAAAAAGAACATCTGCTAGAATTACGGCGGATGTTCGAGTAGAACAAACAGTTTGTTAGCGCTTTGTCTTAGCAGGGTAAGCACTTTTTGTGGCTTTGAACTGACTAAATAAAAAGCACGAACCAATTTATTTAAAATCGGTTCATGCCTGTTTATTAAATATATAATTTAAAACAATCCAAAGAGCTTCTTTTTCTTTGATTGTTTTTTACCAGTTGCTTGTGTTGATTCGGAATCACCTAATTCATTTGGAATATTAGAGGATTCCGAATCATTGTCGTCAAATGGCGCATCCCAGTAATCATCATCATTTTCTAGGCCATAGTCTGCTTCATCTGAAATTTCTTTATTTGTAATAGAACTATTTCTTAAAATGGAATAATTAATTTCACGTTTTAAATTAAGTCGATTACTAATTTCAAATAACGAATAAGTGATATTTTCTTTTTGCAACCAATCTACTAATAGAATCATCGTATCCAAACTACTATCTTCGCCTAACGAATCGGCAACAAACAGATATTTCGATGAATCCAAGCTAAGTTCCTTTTCTAAATTATTTTTATCGAGAAATAACTTAAAGTCACTAGTTTGTTTAGTGGTAAAATCATCTGTTTGCAATGCTGTTTCATTTTCGTATTTAAACATATTGTATTTCTTCTCTTTATTTTTTCTTATACCTTTTTCCTGATAACGATTCTTTTATGTTTCAATCCTTATGCCAATTATAATAATGTTCATTTTTGGTGACTGGAAAATTCACATCTGAATTCCCTAATAGTTGTGGATATTCTTTAACTGGGTAAGTATGATGTCCTTTAAATACTTCACCATTTTCATCTACAGATTTTTTTAAGTAAACAGGCACAGACCAATTTATTCAAAGATCAGTTTGTGCCTCTTTACTTAAGATATTACGTTAGAACAAACCGAAAACTTCTTTTTCACGGTTTCAGAATCAGCCTGATTCTGGCCCGGCTGATTATCCGTGGTAATTTCTTGTTCCTGCATACATTTTAATCGTTTTCCACCAACGAAAAATCGGTAATCTCATCGGGTAATTCAACAGAAATTGACTTATCTTCATCAAACAAAACAACTAATCGTAATTCATCCTTCGTGTATATTTCCAACTTATTTCCATTCTTCTTCAACTGAGTGATATTACCTAGTATTGCTCCAAAGGTTTGAATTCCACTAACGGACAAATCCATTACAACTTTATATTCATAGATATCCATAAAAACACCAAATTGAAACTGATTAATATCCCGCTTAAATAAATATTCACCCCTTTCAACTTCTTCAAGTGTGGTTTGTGATTCACTAAAAAAAAGCTCCAGCATTTCCAATTCGTCAAATTTTGTATACATTCAATATAACTCCTTACGTGATTATTTTTTAAGAGATTGTGGTATAACATCACCTTTAGCATTAAGTATTACTTTCGCATCTGAACTTCGGTACTTGTACAGTCTGGCGTAAATTTTTCATCAAATACTTTAGTAATATGTGCACCTGCACATTTTGGCAATACATAATTAAAACCTCGTGTATTTTCCAAAAATTAAAACTCCGAAAGTTCATTTAACATTGGAGTTACTCCAGTATATTTTCTTAGTAGGTATCCAATCTCGTTACAATAATTCGCAAATAGTCACCCTCGTTAACATCATTTGGGAGGACTAGTCCTTCCAAATCGATATTAAAATCACCAATTATTAATTTAGCATTAGGCGAATACGAAAGTTCACCAACCAATTCCTGCTCATTTTCGGTAATTAACTTTACGCTTGCCGTACGAGTATTTACTAGTGTCAGCAAAGTTTCATCGAAAATAAAAATATCATCCTGAAACGCCTGATTTTCTTTCCAAAATGTTCCATCCGAAAACACTGTCAATTTAAACGTATCGTCTGTCAATAAAAGAAAGCCTTCGCATCTTTCTTCATCAAGCCAATCAATTTTTTCAATACGTACCATTTTCGACCTCTTAATTCCTAAGCTTGCAAAACTAAAAAGTAGATTTTTTATTCTTCAGTTTCCGCAACAACTAAATTATAAAAGAAATCACCGAAACTGTCCGCGATAATAGTGTATTGCTGTTCCTCTTCTGAATAACCCGGTGAATACAAAACTACTTTAGGTTCACCATTCAGTTGATTGCCAAAATCCAATGCGTAGTAATCTCCCATTCCATTTGCGTAAATGATTACTAAGTCTTTTCTCATAGATGAATCTGAGCGCTCTTTTAACGTAATCCAAACCGCATCTGGAACCCCTGAATTCAAAAAATCAGTATCAATGATTCCATAAATTTCTTCCGCTCCAATTTCTGCCGTCCCATAGTCATATAAAAATAAATGATAATCTTCTGGAAATTTTTGTTTTAGTACATTCTCGGCTGCATCGATAACTGTTTTTGCGTCAGAAACCGGAAAGTACTCAAACACAATGCCCTCTTCCCGAATTAATTTCTGCGCTTCTCTATATTTTTCTGTACCCATTTAATAGCCCCTTTTTATTAAAGAGGCATGAATCAATTTATTTAAAAATCGGTTCATGCCTGCTTATTAAATATATAAATTAGAACAAGCCTAAGAATTTCTTTTTCTTGGGTTCAGAATCCGTAATATCTGTTCCTAAAATCACAGAGAAATTGCGTTTCGATCCATTAACTACCACATGTTCTACTTCATCTGTCCAAAACTTAATGATATCACTCAAACATTCCCTTAATGTCGCTTGTTTCTTAAAATCGCCATTGAACACATCGTTGAATTGATCAATCACCAAAACAAATGAATCATATTTGTTAACTAGACAGTATAAATCTGTCATCCAATCATAGAATGCTGCATAATTCGAGTTTGTTTCCATTTGAAAATTAGTAAATTGAAAAAGTGCCCCAATTTTACTAAAAACATCGTTCTCTTCATGCAAGGACGAGCCATTTATTCTCCCAACAAAAGTTGCTGGATTTTCCAATTCATTTTTTAAAATTGAATCGATTTGCGATGCCGTTGCATCTGATATGATATTCATATATTCCATCATTTTACCTTTTTAAAAGTTTTATAGTGATCAGCTGTATAATATGTACTTCCGTCACTCCCATGAACGAATCGTGGCGCATTCCGTTGTTGGTTAGCTACTTTTCCTGACACATCGAACTCTTTATAAGTGATTACCTTTCCATGTTTATCACTTGTCGGTAAAGTTGCGTTTAAATTTTTCCAACGTCCCCCAGCTTTAGTGCCATCAGGCTGACCCTTAACGGTACCACTCCAACCAGTCTTGTCATACTTATTAAACATCAATTTTGCATCATCAGGCAATACTTTTGTGCTAATCACAGGTATTTTTGGACTAAATTTGCCAGTTTTGTCTAACGTTAATTTCGGATTCTTGTCAATTTTTTCAGCAAGTTTCACCGCATCCTTAACGCCTTTCTCACCTTTACCAGCGACGTTATAGATTTCGTTAACCTTGCCGGCTTTGCCACCAACCCCAATCAATGCCCCGACTGGCACTATAAATGACAAGACTGTCAATAAAGCATACGTTGACCACTTCGGGGATCACCACTGACAATCACTTTAAAACTATTCCACAATTTTGGGTTACCCGATTTAATTGTAGCCATCTTGTGTTTACACGCTTACGGTTTCAAATTAGCATTGCCCTCCAATTACCACAATGTATAGAGTCAATATTTCCTGCTCACTCATCAAATCCCATAATATAAAATTCATCGACCGCGTCCCAAAAATTTAGAGTGGTTAATACGTCTTCTCCGTTAAGCCACACAATTGTCTGAATTTTGTTTTTGTTTGTAAAGTCAATTGCAACATATCCACCCATACCGGTACTGAAAAAATTATATGTTTCCGATTCGTTAAATGGCTTAAGCTTTCCCTCAGACAATTCAAAATCAGTAAAATCTTCAACTTCACTAGTTTCATCTAATCCCATTGAACGGCTTGGATAATAATAAAACCCGTCATGTAATTTTTCATAAAACGCACGTAATGGATTTGGTAAATCATTCCATTGCTTTAATAGGAAAGATGACGCATTTAATGTACTACTCATTGGATTGCCACCAACATAATACAGCGTTTTTTCCGTTTGATAGCTCAAAATTGTGTACACCATATAAAATTCTTTATCAACTTGAATAAACTCAATCCCTTTAAGATAAGTTTCCAAGTAGGCAATTGTATTACTGAGTTCACTTGCCAAAATTTGCTTCCACTCGCTCAACAAAATAGCTTTCTTGTTTTCAAATGTCTTTGCTTCAAAAATACGTTTCCAATACTCTGGAATAATGGCATCGTTGAATTTTTTGACCCGAATAACTTTACTATCCGATAACGTATACTGACTTAAAAATTTATATTTATTCATACTAATTACCTCTTCAAAAAATTATCAATCATTTTCTGAAGAACCCTTTCTAGTTTCTTCTCTTGGGACGAAATCAACTTCTTATATTCAGGGTTTACTTTAATCCAAAATTAAGAAGAAAAGAATCAAAACCATACCATTTGGTCTTTTTATGAAAATAAACAGGCACAAACTAATTTATTCAAAAATCGGTTCATACCTGTTTATTAAATGTATAACTTAGAACAACCCGAAGAATTTCTTTTTCTTGGGTTCAGAATCAACCTTATGTTCGGTTGGCTGATTATCTACTTTCAATTCATTTGTACTAGGTTCATCGGTATCAAACACAGGTCCACCATGAAATGCTGAAATCAGGGCAATATGCGCCATTAAGTCAACTTTTTGTAATGACTCAATGTTGTCATTTCCACCTAAGACAAGTAATGGCGTGTACCCAAATGCTTCATCGTAAGCTGGTTCACCTTGTTGTTTAACTGCCTTGAAGTACGGAGCTGCTAACAGACGTTTATCGCGCAGAAATTCATCTTGATCAATTATTGAGTCAAAAAAGAATTCTAGACTCTCCGCTGTAAGGGCTTTAAAGTCTTCAACTCGATAAAAAAGGATGTGTGCATATCCCAATGTATCTTCTTCAGTAGGCAATTCCCAAGTTATTAAATCCGCTAATCCCGTTGAAAACATGACAATTTCTTTTTCAAAAAAAGGTGCTGTTTCATGTAACACTTCAATGTAACCTTCAGGATTCACCGTCTTTAAAAAGCCACCATAAAATGAACCAAAGCCATAATTTTCCCACACTTCAATTAATTCAGCAGGTAAGATATTCCGATATTTTTCAATTGTTTCCTTGGGAACGTCAGACTCTTTTTTGAAATCTTTCAACTCAATCATACATTTCTCCATTCATTACTTAATTTCAATTCTAAAAAATTGGATTACCAACAAATTTCGAAATTAACGTTATATGAGTTTTGGTGTCTACAATTTCAAGTGATTCAATATCAGCTTCATTTCCACCTAACATAAGTAATGGTACATACCCAAATCCTGTATTGTATGTTGGATAGCCTTTTATTTTCACCGCCTCCTTGTAAGGCTGAATAGATAATTGTTCTGCCTGTACATCCGCATTCGCATTTAAGAAAACGAAAAACAAATCCATATTTTTACCCAATATCTCATATGATTCATTTCGGTATTTTAAAATATACAAACGATATTCATCATCCACACTTTTGCCCCAAACCATTAAATCGTTCATGCCCGTGGAAAATAAAACTTTTACCTCACTAAAAATTTCAGTAGTTTCTGTAAGTATACTCACAAATTCGGGGTCATCTGGATTTACAGTCCTTAAAAACCCATGGTGAAATGAACCAAAACCATACTGTTTCCAAATTGAAATAATTTCGTCTGGAAGTACCCCTTCGTACTTTAAAATAACATCAGTCGGTACACTGCTATATTTTTCAAAATCTTTTATTTGAACCATAATTTTTCCCCTTCATTTATTTAATATGCTCTACATCTTTAATTTCACATTAATTTTGACATTTCCCCATTCACTCTTAGGTATTTTTTTGCTTAAGTCTTCAAGATATTTCGATAATTGGCCAACGTTTGCCTTCCATTGCGAACCAATAGATCGATTGGCTGACTTATACCGCGCTCATAGACTTCCATTCTTCTTGATCATAGAATTGTATCCGCTGTTTACGACTGCGTTTGTAAGGTCTATTTTACCACTCGTTAATTCACTCAAAAAAGGCTAACTTGTCACCAATGACAAACTAACCTTTTTAAACTCATTTAATTAAAATCCGATTTCAATGCAAATTATTAAGTAATTCTGAAAATGTTTCGAAAGCTGGAATTTTAACTGGCTCCCATTCTGATGATTCATCATGTAACCAAATCGCTAAACTAGGATTTTGCTTTCGACTAGAATAATCTAACACTAAGAAATCTCCCGAAAACAATGCAGCGATAGGTAACAACTCAACACCAACCAAATCTTCATCAGAAATTAATCGTTCGTCAAGTTCAGTTAATACCACATCAATGTCATATTCTCCAAGCTCATTATCTTCTGGTGTCTCAAGAATTGGGAGAAATTTTTCTATTAAATATTCTCGAGCATTTACGGTAAATTCATTCGAAATTGGCGTTACACCATTATATGCGGTAATGAATTTCTTATAATCGTCTGGTAATACAACAGACCAACAGCCTTCTTCTTTTGTGATTAAATCTTGTGAAGGAAGTGGAAACATAATTGACTTGTCATCGTACATAATTTGTCTTTCCCCTTTATTTAAAATCTATTCACGTAATTTTTTCATTCTGAAAGATTATCTAATAATTCAGCAAAAGATTTAAATGCCGGAATTGTTTTAGCTTCGAGTTCCATTGATTCTTCATGTAACCAAATTTCAACGTTAGGCATTTTTGAACCATTTTTAAAATTAAGCACTACAAAATCACCTGCAAAAAGAGTAGCTATTGGTAATAGTTCAACACCTAAAATAGATTCATCTGTATACAACCGATCATCAAGTTGCGTCAAAATCACATCGATGTCATACATGCCTAATTCATGCTCCCGAATAGGTTTTATTATACCTAAGAAACGTTCGATTAAGTATTTATGATTATTAACTGTAAATTCACCCGTAATTGGAACTCCCCCATTATATAAGCTAAGAAATTGTTTATATTCTACGGGTAATTCCAATCTCCAAATTCGCTCTTCACGACTAAATTGTTCATCATTAGGTACAGGCAATGCAATCGTACTTTCATCAATTTTCATAATCATTTTTCCTTCACACTTTTTATCTCGTACTGTTAGCCCAAAATCCAGTTGATCGCCCACCGCTGTTACATTATGAATTCCAAATGGAACTCGTTCCATTACTCCTGGTATGGCAGTATGGTGCCATGTTGTACCTACTATTTTCCCACCAACGTGTTGATTAAGCCAGTCAAACTGAATTTTATCACTACTTAACCATAAACTCTTTGGTAATTCAACAGCATTTATCACTAAATCAGCCGAATAAAAATCAGCAAGCCTTGTAGTCCCATTTCCAATTTTTTAGTTTTGTATGATTTGAGTGGTCAAAAAAAGGCCTTAAAAATTCCGTTACACCATTGAAGATCTATTTACAAATCAAGTCAAAATTACAAAGTTGATAGTTCAAAAAAGGCATCCAACAATTCATCTAATTTTGTAAATTCAGTAATTTCACTTCCTGATGGTGAATCCAAGAGACGATATACATTCATCAGTGAATCAAAGACAAATATACTTTCACCAGATTCTCCCAGAAATAAATACTTTCTATTGTCTTCAACTTCATACCATAATTCATTCCGTTCGATAATTCCATATACTATCCCCGCATTGATTTTTGGAATTATATCTTCGTCAGCTCCATATAAAGAATATCCATTAAATTCAATTCCGTTATGCAAACCAAGAAAATGTATATATTCACTAGGCAAAACTTTATTCAATGTAACCTTGATTGCAGCAGTTAATCGATAATATTCATCATCAGACAGTCCTTCATTTAATTTTTTATCACGCCTTTGCGTCCGTTCTTCAATGAATTGTAAATCTTCTTTCCACATATACTACACCTCATATATTTGATTATTTTGGATTATAAATATTGTTTTTGATGAATGGCCAATTGATTATTCTCTTATCACCCGGCTTCATCCCTTTTGTACTTGATCTTTGATAATTGGTAATCACCTTATGGTATGGTTCATTTTTAACTAACACCAAATTGCTAAAATCATTAGTCCCACTATCGTCTAATGGCAATTGATGATGGACTTGCCAACCATCAGGCACATAGCCATCTCTCATGTCTTCAATATCATTTTTTGTCAATCCATACTTCTGCAACCTTTTTTCATCAGTCGCCAAATTTCGCAAAAATGATTTTTTTACGGAAGCATTAAATTTATTTCTAAGTTTTTTTGCTTCCACTGATGGCCGTTTTACGTACTCGACTGGTTTCGTATCAATATTTTTAAGTACAATTTTCTCACCTCTGAGTAGCCCCGTGAAATTGTTTTCTTTTTTTACATCACCAGCAACCTTTGCAACTTTCTCACCCTTACCAGCTAACCCCAACAGTTCATCAGTCTTACCAAACTTCGAACCAACACCGACAACCGTTCCACCACTCACAAACAGCGAAGCAATCGTCAATCCTAGGTATGTTGCGGTGTACACGCCACCGTTTTTCTTGTACATGTTGGTAACTGAAGCCGCTAACGCATTTTCTAATGCCTTACCACCATCTATTTTACCATTTGTCACTTTTGATAAATACTTCGTAAATGACTCACCAGCTATACGCGTGTTTGCATCACCGCTATGCCGCATCAAACTAAGTGCCACGTTCGCCGCTGCATAGCCAGTATTTTTCAAAGTGGTCAACAAGCGATTTTGTGCGGCTTTATTACCAAATGAGGCACTAACTCCGTCCAGAAAAGTATCTTCCAGCCCCTTATTCAGGCTATATAAACCACTGCCCAAATCCGAGACAAACGCGGTTATACCCTTATCAACCGATACATTGAACCCAATATAGGCGTTGAGGGGTTTACTAATCCAGCTGGGGAGATGCTTACTAATCGCCGATTTAACCGCGTTAGTCCCCTTATCAAATCCCTTAACCACCACTTTCGCTCCACGGCTAAACAAGTCACCAATTGCGTCCGAAAAATTATCATAACGTTGTTTAATACCATTAACTATTTTTCCGGGCATACTTAGGACATATTCAAGGGTACTTTGTTTGGGCTTTGTGAACTTCCCAGCCGGAATAACGTGCTTGTATTTTTCAAGCGGATTCTTATCGCCACCGAGGTGTTTCCCGTTTCGTGGTGAATAATGGATTGTGATCGTCTGGGTTTCAGTTGAAAAACGTTGCCCTTTTTGAAAATGTAAAACACCAACTAATTTGTAATAAATTTGTTAGTCGTGAATTTGTTGGTGTCTGTTTACTAAATATATTCGTTAATTCACTCAAAAAAGGCTAACTTGTCACCAATGACAAACTAACCTTTTTAAACTCATTTAATTAAAATCCGATTTCAATGCAACTTATTAAGTAACTCTGAAAATGTTTCGAAAGCTGGAATTTTAACTGGTTCCCATTCTGATGATTCATCATGTAACCAAATCGCTAAACTAGGATTTTGCTTTCGATTAGAATAATCTAACACTAAGAAATCTCCCGAAAACAATGCAGCGATAGGTAACAACTCAACACCAACCAAATCTTCATCAGAAATTAATCGTTCGTCAAGTTCAGTTAATACCACATCAATGTCATATTCTCCAAGCTCATTATCTTCTGGTGTCTCAAGAATTGGGAGAAATTTTTCTATTAAATATTCTCGAGCATTTACGGTAAATTCATTCGAAATTGGCGTTACACCATTATATGCGGTAATGAATTTCTTATAATCGTCTGGTAATACAATAGACCAATAGCCTTCTTCTTTTGTGATTAAATCTTGTGAAGGAAGTGGAAACATAATTGACTTGTCATCATACATAATTTGTTTTTCTCCTTTATCTAGGTGCATCTGCCCACATACCCGCTGACCGACATTTTGAACCATGCAATTTATAGCCTTTTGGTGTTGGCAATGGAATACTGTATGATTATCCATTTACTATTTCTTTGATTGTTGTTTCTTATGAACTAGTTTCAAGTACTCACAGAAAATATAAAAAAGACACTAGCCATTTACACTAGTGCCGTGAGTTTTTAGCTTACTTCATAAATATTTTTTTACGAAAGCGACCCGATATCATCAACCATAATCATTCAATAAATAGTTTTTTTGACAAAAATAAACCTTATTCATCAAATCCAATATAATAATATTCATCAATGGCGTCCCAAAATTCTAAATCTAACATAGGTTCAAAGTCCTTCAGCCAAATCATTGTTTTGACGTTCTCATCATTCGTGATATCCAATGTCACATAGCTTCCTGAACCAGTGCTCAAAAAATTATAAGTGTTTTGAATATTGATTTTCGGTTCAATATTCAAGGGAAGTTCAACATCATCCATACTTTCAATGTTTAACATTTTATCCAACCCCATCGATTGGCTTGGATAATAATAAAAGCCGTCATGTAATTTTTCATAGAAATTTCGGAGGGCAATTGGAATATTACCCCAGAGCGCTTTTAGATTGTCATTCATGTCTCTATGAATTGTTAGAGGGTTTCCTCCCGCATAGTACATTGTTTTATTCGTTTGATAGCTTTCAATAGTGTAAAGTAAGTAAACGTCATCCTCTACTCGGAATAATTCAATATTTTTCAAGAAAGATTCCAAATATTGAATTGTATTTCTAAGTTCGACTTTCACATATTTTTTCCACTCATTCAAAACGATATTTTTCTTTTTTTCAATATCCTTTTCATCCAAAATCGCAAGCCAATATTCTGGAACTCGAATTTCACCTAACTTTCTCGAATTTTTAACTGGAATTGCTTTACTATCAGACAGTGTGTATTTACTCAAAAACTTATACTTATCCATCATTAACTTCCTTTCATGTAATTATAAATTAATTTTTGAAGTACTTTTTCCAATTTCTTTTCCTGTACCATCATTAACTTCCTATATTCAGGGTTAATTTTAATGCCTTTTTTCTTATACATTGTCCATTCTTCAATTGTCTTCGAGCCCTTCGACTTATTTGCAGTGCTGCTCAATGGCGTAAAATTAGCTTTATAATTGACTACCGCCTTTTGTTGTTCCAAAGTCAGCTTATCAAAACCATCTAAAGTCACAATTTTATCAAATGGAACAATATGGTCTGCCTGTAGTCTGGTTGTAATCATTTCACCCGGAATAGCGAAATCTTTCATCGGTATTTTAACATTTTCATTAACGTAATCCCTAATTGCAACATCCGGTGTTGATTTTCTCAGAACGTCATATCTGTCTTTTGATATTCGCCTTCCAACAAACCTTGGTTTAGTTTCTCCAACATTTTTCAAATCATCTAATTTTGCAATTTTTGCCAGGTTAGAATCCACCTTTGCTATCTTACCGCCAGTTGATGCAACTTTCTCACCCTTACCAGCTAACCCCAACAATTCATCAGTCTTACCAAACTTCGAACCAACACCGACAACCGTTCCACCACTCACAAACAGCGAAGCAATCGTCAAGCCTAGGTATGTTGCGGTGTATACGCCACCGTTTTTCTTGTACATGTTGGTAACTGAAGTCGCTAACGCATTTTCTAATGCCTTACCACCATCTATTTTACCATTTGTCACTTTTGATAAATACTTCGTAAATGACTCACCAGCTATACGCGTGTTTGCATCACCGCTATGCCGCATCAAACTAAGTGCCACGTTCGCCGCTGCATAGCCAGTATTTTTCAAAGTGGTCAGCAAGCGATTTTGTGCGGCTTTATTACCAAGTGCAGCACCAACTCCGTCCAACAAAGTATCTTCCAGCCCCTTATTCAGGCGATACAAGCCACTGCCTAAATCCGAGACAAACGCGGTTATACCCTTATCAACCGATACATTGAACCCAATATAGGCATTGAGTGGTTTACTAATCCAGCTGGGAAGATGCTTACTAATCGCCGATTTAACCGCGTTAGTCCCCTTATCAAATCCCTTAACCACCACTTTCGCTCCACGGCTAAACAAGTCACCAATTGCGTCCGAAAAATTATCATAACGCTGTTTAATACCATTAACTATTTTGCCGGGCATACTTAGGACATATTCAAGGGTACTTTGTTTGGGCTTTGTGAACTTCCCGGCCGGAATAACATGCTTGTATTTCTCAAGCGGATTCTTATCGCCACCGAGGTGTTTCCCATTCCGTGGTGAATAATGAATCGTAATCGTCCGGTGCCCCGGTTGAAAACACTTTGCCCTTAAAAAAAAGAAAAGCACCAACTAATTTAGTTAAAAATCAGTTGATGCCTATTCACCAAATATTTTAGAACAAACCGAAGAATTTCTTTTTCTTTGGACTATGTTGATTTTTGTCTTCCAAAGGTTCAGTAACATTTTTTTCTATATCAATGTCATTTTTATTCTTTTCGGCCAAATGCTCCTGTAATTCTTTATAGCCAAAGCTCCCATCCTTAGGTACCAAGCCAATTGTGTCATAAGCCCAAAAAATTCGACGTTCAACTTGGCTTTCTGGTCCTTCCAACGCATGATAACTAAAGTTAATTTTAAACTGTAGTTTAGGATTAATTTCCATCAATAGCTGATCCCAAATCTCACCATTCAAATTCAGATCAGTATCATAAATCTTAAGAACTAAATCATATAATTCATCCAACAAACTGTCATATATATCTTCCGAAACTGAATACTTTTCAGGGATATCATGTGACAAAACAAATTCCTTAGTCTTTGCATCCTGAAAATAAAATTCAGCAGAAATACTCGATTTTCCTACTTCAACTTCACTCAAGAAATAAATATAACTCCACTCGGTAGGAATCATATCAATAATTTGTTGCCCTAATTTATTAACATCTTCATTTTTAAGCACCATTTTTCTCCTTATCAGCTTTTCTGCCTATATCAGTGGCGGTTACATATTTCATCAATCTTGTCCACCTTCGAACCAACTCCTATGACAAAACAAATTAAGAAGAAAACAATCAAAACCATACCATTTGTCTTTTTATAAAAATAAACAGGCACAAACTAATTTATTTAAAAATTGGTTCATGCCTGTTTATTATATATAACTTAGAACAAACCGTGGAATTTCTTTTTCTTGGGTTTATCGTTCATTTTTTGGTTTAGAAGGAATAGGTCCGCCAAAACAATTGATGAGCGTCTCCTCATCGTCTGAACAAGATTCAGGGACTATGTTCAAATCTTCATATGCCCATATAACTTCACGCTCATCTTGTGTAATGTCATTATCTAAAGCACCGTAAATAAAATCAACATTAAATTTCCCGTCTGGGGTTAATGACATTTTTATTTGATCCCACGGATTTTGCTTATTATCAATGAACACACGATATATCTTCACTAGTATAGTATCCATATTGTCTATAAGGTTATCATATTCCGCCTTCGAAACGTTATAAATATCAAGAATATCGTTTGAACGAATAAAATTATTATTCTCATTTTTTCTTTAAAGTAAAAAATGGAAGCTGTACTCCTCTCCTTCGATTCTACCTCACCTAAATAATGGACTTCTGTCCAATCCTTAGGAATCGTCATAATCACTTCGTTGCCCAATTCATTGTATAAAGGTGCCAGTTCATTTTCTAACATAGTTATCATCCTTATTGGATTTATTTAGAAAAAACTCAAAGAATTTACCTTTCCTGTGATTAATATATCACCCTTTTCTCCAAAATCCCCATCTTCTTTTCTGTGTTTTTACTGGATTAACACTATAATTTGTAAAATCCGGTACCTCAATTGGCTTTGACTCAACTTGTTTAATAATTTCAATCCAATCTATCCAAATTTTTTCTTTCGGTAAACCATTTTTCAAAATCATTAAATTTGTTAGTATTTCTTTTGCATCAAGTTCTTCAGTACTATTCCACCACGATTTTAAAAACGAATACATCGTAAAATATGCTTTTTGAGCAAATATATTTCGTTCTATACCTGCACTACTCCAAATTTCCTCAAACTCACTCCAGATTGCAGGATCAGCTGGTAAATTTGTCTCAAAAATATTAGTATCCATAGCGCCCAACAAAAACGCCAATTCCTCTCCACCATTTTTTTATAATAATCATTTAAAAATGCATTACTTATAACATATGCCAAATACAGTTCATCATTATTCACGTCTAATCTCCTTAATTTCTTTTTTTGAAACTTGAAAGTCCGGTTTTTTCATTCCAAGGTAATGGATGATCATTCCGACCGCCGTTTAATAGTTTCCCATTTCTAACTTGAATCCACACTTACCTTGGAGTTAGTATGGTTTAGCGGACACTAAATCTCTATACTGAAAGTAATATTTCACAAGGAGATTTAGTATCATGGCAAAACGTTTTAATGATGATTTTAAGCAAATGATTGTCGACCTAGCTCAGACCGACATGCCCTTAGCCGAAATCGCAGATAGTTATTCAGTTGGGGTTTCAACCATTCAGAAATGGGTTAAGGCATCACAAGACAATAAACTACAAAGCACAACTTCGGCGGATGTGACTAAGCTCCGGCAAGAACTCGCTGCCGCCAAACAGGAGAATGATATTCTAAAAAAATCATTGGCCATCTTCGCACGGAAAATAAAATAACTAACACTGACATTTATGACGCTATCGATGAGCTTGATGTCAACGTTCAGTTGGCCACAAAGATCTTCGGTGTTCGACGTGGCACATATTATGATCATAAAAATCATCAACCAAGTATCCGAGAAATTGAAGATGGCAAGTTACTCGCCATAATCAAAAAATATTATGACGACAGTAAAGGAATTTATGGTGCCCCCGCAATTCACGGACGGATGCGTAAGGATTGGCCTGGATCGTTGAGTTTGAAACGTGTGCAGAAAATCATGCGTGCCAACGGTCTGAAATCGAAAATTGTCGCTAAGTGGAAACCATATCCGGCAGAGAGCTCGTACGTGAAACAAGAGACTTTGATTAATCAGGATGGGATACCACTGATATTAACCAGATATGGTTCACCGACATCACCTACGTTAAAACGGTTAGAGATGGGTGGACGTATTTGGCCAGTGTTATTGATATGCATTCCCGACGAATTATTGGCTATGCATATGGATTCCACAAAGACACCACATTGGCACTGATGGCTTTGAGTAATGCGTTACTTTCGCGCGATATTCGGCCAGATGAAACTATCCTACATTCAGATAATGGCCCTGAATTCACAAGTATCGACTATGAAGTTGTCGCTGAAGCATACAAACTCAGGCGGTCATACAGCGCACCTGGCGTCCCGTATGATCAAGCAGTCATTGAGTCATTCCACGCAACATTGAAGAAAGAAGAAGTTCACCCAAACGTGTATGAATCATTTGAGGAAGCACGTGTCCGCTTAATTTACTGGATTGAACACTGGTATAACCGCACTCGCTTCCATAGTAGTTTAGATTATTTATCGCCGGTTGAATTTGAAAAAGAGCTGGCCGTAAAGAAAGTTCCAACGGTTCAGAAAACATAAGATATGACCGAATCAGAATTATTCGATTCGGAAGATTTGAGATAAGGATTTATTGATTCTTGGCTTAAATCTGCCGAATTGAAGAACTAATTTGGCAAATTTCACAAACTTTTTCAGAGATTTAGTGTCCGGTTTATTGACTCAATTCCACCCAGGCAAAGTTTCCTTGTGATATATCACTCCATTTTTCTCAAAAAAAATATCAAATTCTTGAAAATTAGGAATTAATGTACCGAAAAAATAATACCGTGTAGCTAAATCATCAAATTCATTAACACCGGCTTGAACTAGTTGTGTTTGTAATTTGGATAATTCATTTTCAAACATTTTATACACTCTCCTAATCAATATATTGCCGACCCAAGCCAACAAATATTCCTTCCGAGTAGTTTTACGCTTGTAGTCAAACATCTGTGTTTAAGAGTATTCTGTTGCTTTGATAAATAAACTTCTTATACTGCGTTGTCGTCTGCCAAAGATGAAAATTCAATCATCAAGACCTAACTCTAATATTTCCGCTACTTTGATTAAAATCTCTGCAGCCGACGAAAAGGTATTTTGTATTTCAAAATCTTCCAAAAATGGAGAATACCGTGATGTCAACGCAACAAGCTCATTAAATTCAGTCTCTTCCCGTTCAGATAACTCAGTATAATCTGTTTCACGATCAAAAATAATCGTAAATTCTTCAGTAAACGTATTAATCGTTATTTCACCGTCGTTGACAGCTTTAACCAAAGCCCATAATTTCTTTCTAGTTTGCATGATTTTCTTTCTTATTTTTAAAAATTTTTTCTAACTCAGATATTTTTTGATGAAATTCCATATATTCAGTATATTCATTTGATAACTGATATTTCTCTTTTTTGGGGACCGATTTCATCAATATATATTTTTTACCATTATTCGAAAAGCGAATACTCCAATCCATTGTTCCCCAAGGTGTATCCGTGTGTCCCGTGTTCTGAAGAACAAAATTCATTGGATTAAGTATCACTTTTTTTCGACCTAAACTTATATATGCACATCCATTTTCAATTTCTAAAACAACTCGCCTCGGAATGTAAACCATACCGTATAAAATTGGAGAAATCCCAAATGATGCAAGCATTGTCCATGCAAATATTTGACTATCTGAAACATCAAATTTGATAGAAATTACCTCAAAAATAAAAAATGCGAGAAACAAAATTGATGCTTTAACAATATCAATTGAATTTGGCCACTTGCTAATTTTAAATTCACCAGAAATTCTCACAGTTTTTTCACCCTTTTCAGTTTCTTCTTTTTCTTAGCTACTGCTGCATTCTACTGCTTTTAGTTTAGGCTAATTTTTTCAGAAATTTTTCCACCAATACCTTTTCAATCGTGCTTACTAAAAATTCATTTGGTAAGTACTTTGTCAGTAACTTTGCTGCGTAGACTGACCTAGCCTCCAAATAAAGCGAGTACAACGCGTCTCCATATGTGCTTTCACCTTCTCTATTTATCCGCACTATACTTCCAGTACTAGTCTTAAAATAAACCTCATATAAGCCGTTATTTGCTTGCAAAAAAAGTGTGCCCATATGTTCACCAGCTTTTGAAAAAACTTTCCCCCGCGGAAACAACGCATTGAATTTTTGCCGAACGAAAAAGGAATAATTCGTCTTTGCTAGTAAATTATCATATACATCAACAAACGGTAATGCGTTCTTCACCAAAATGATTAATAAAAAAATTTCTGCTTCATTTCGTGAGTCAAAGTTAGTACTTTCAGATTTTACTCCCCTTGAGATTCGAGATACTGAATAGGCTCCCCCACCAGTAAGTGTATAATACGTTTCCTGATCTGTAACATTTTGTGAAGTTACTTGATAAACCTTAATACTACGTTTATCCTCATGCACTTGATGCTTGCTATTGAGACGATTACTAATTTTTGTTACCATTTCACTAAATTTCAAGCTACTTCACCTCTTGTATCAATTTCCCTATAGTGCCCATCATTCCAGTTGCTTGCATCATTTATTCCTACCTTTTCCAAACAACGGTGTCATATTAATATTCAATTTAACATCTGCTACCCATTGTTCAAATACATCATCAGAGAGGAGGACTTCATCATCTGCATACATTAAATCATACTCATAGTTAATTTCTGCAGCCCCTAACTCTGAATCGTATGTTAACCTTATTTCTGTTGGAATAGGTTTTTCATTTTTCTTAAACATCTCCTCCAGTTCAAGTAACTTATCCACCCCAAAATTAAAAAGAGACTCATAATCAGTAGATGCTCCGTTAAATGCCGATGTATCTCGAATGTCATTTCGAGTGTAGACTACATTATTAACTTTAATAAAAAAATCAAAATCTAAGACGCCTTCTTCATCTGAAGCATAAATAAAGTAAACTCCATCTTGCCCATTCATATAGTCAAAAACATGCTGTAAAACGTCAGTCTGCCAACATGATAGAAATTTTTCAAATTCCATTATTTAGCCTCTCTTTTTCAACCAACACCCAATTATCAAACACATCTGTCACAAGTATATTTTCATCATCTGAATACATTCGAGCATATCCATACTTAATTGCAATATCACCACCTATTGAATCATATTTCATTCGTACCTCAGTAGGTGCTTCATTTCCATTCTTTTCGAACATACTTTTTAAATCCAAAATCATATTCGTTCCTTTATCAAATAATTCTTCATAATCATTTGATGCGTCATTAAACATTACACTCCCGTCAATATCATTTCGAGTGTAAATTTTACCTTGCACTTCCATAAAGAAATCAAAACCCAGCACACCCGCTTCATTCGACCCGTAAATATAGTAATGCCCTTCCTTTCCGTTCATATAATCAAAAACAAGTTGCAATACTTCCGTCTGCCAATTTGATAAACCTTTTTCAAATTCCATAACTCCCCGTCTCCTACTCTTTTCTGAATTTTAGACTTCCAATAGTTAATGCATTGCGTCCAACTAGAAGCAAACTAAAATTGTGTACGCCTATTACCCAAATTGGTAGCCACATAATAATCGAAATAAAAATGATTAATCTATTGGTCGTATTTGGCCAAATTAACGGATATGCCGTAAATTCATATTGATTTACTGTAGTCATCGTTTGTTCTGCCCCTTAGATTTTGTTGCATATTTCCAAGCATCATCAATGCACCAATTAATGCAAGTACTAGCAGAA
Source organism: Periweissella cryptocerci (assembly GCF_004358325.1). Taxonomy (NCBI): domain Bacteria; kingdom Bacillati; phylum Bacillota; class Bacilli; order Lactobacillales; family Lactobacillaceae; genus Periweissella; species Periweissella cryptocerci. The sequence continues at coordinate 942,562 of NZ_CP037940.1, forward strand.
CAAGTTGCGTTAGTGTTAAACCGAATACAATATTTAAGAGTTTAACTCTCATTATCTTTTCTCCCATTTTTAAAAGATTTTTCTAAGCTGAACAATTTTTTATGAAACTCTTGAAATTCCTCATATTCTTTACTAAATGTATATCCATCAACCGGTTTAACAGATTTGACAAGTACATAATTTCGACCATTATTAGAAAATCGAATAGTAAAATCCATATTTCCCCATGGCGTATCAATATGACCTATTGGTTTTAATTCAAAATTCTCTGATTTTAAAATCACCCTATTTTTACCCATTCGGAGCCATACTTGGTCTTCACAAACCTCAAGGCTAACCTTCCTAGGAATGTAACTAAGTCCATACGTTGCAGGCAACGCAATAAAAGACACTAGTAATACACGTGCCAATACTGGGCCCATTGATTTATCAAGCACAATAATTGATCCTTCAATAATTAGGATACTGAGAAACAAAATTGAACTTTTAAATATATCAATAGCTTTAGGCCATTTGTTGATTTTAAAAACTCCAGAACTTAATACCGTCATTGCTTCTTACCTTTTTTCTTTTTTTGTTGTCAAAGCATATATTGCCATATGTACAAACAAGAGATTGAATTCTCTTGTTTATTAATTACTACTTCTGTTTACTTGGTAAGAATGAAACAATCAAAAAGAAAATCCCTGTGACTGGAATAATCATCAATAACCCCAGCCATGGTGACAATCCAACATCACGCAAACGGCGTACATTCAAACTTACTGAAGGTACAATAACTGCCAGTAATAAAAATACGACGAACACGGTCACGATAATATCAATCATATCGTTAGTCCCTGAATCAATTAATGCCAAGATGGCGCCAATTAATAATGAACCTACGATAGTTACTAATACGAACAAAATCGCATTACCTAACATTGCCCACCAGTAATCTGCTCGAGTTGCCTCTGATTTGTAGTCAAACGTTTTAATCCAAAAATCTTTGGTTGCTGTAATCATTTGTTTTTCCCTCGTTTAAATAGTTTTGCTAATAAAGATTCATTTGCATTAACTTTTGTATTAATTATTTTAGATAACTTTGGAGTATCACCCAAAATACTGTACCCTTTATTCTCGCTAATTTCTTTCATCCATTTTTTAGCTAACATAGTACTCAATATGCCATTTTCAACATGCTTTGTTTGATAACGAAAATCAGCAGTTAAAGAATTATTATTGTAATCATATTCCCAATACATTTCTTCTGGAATTTCCTTACCATTTCTTTGAAACAACTGTTCAATTTCACTAATGATTTTTAGTGACCCGCGCATAAACAAAGTTTCCATATCTTCATCAATTGTTTTTAAAAATTCTTGCTCATCTAATACACCGTCTTTAGCAAGAAAAATTTCAAATTCTCGAAACCCGGCTCCAATTGTTCCCAACAAGTAGTAAACGTCGCCCTTATCATCAAACGTATCTACGGTATCTTGAACCAGTTTAGTTTGTAATTCAGATAATTCATTTTCAAACATTTAGCAATACCTCATCATATTATTTAGAATTATTAAAGTCCTTAAATACTTTCTTATTATTTCCAATCTTGTAACTCACATGATAAGCAGTTGGTCTTTGGCTTCCATCTTTCGGATATTCAATATCAATTTGAACTGTCACTTTTTTTGGAGGATTAGCATCTAGTTCTGCACGCCATTCACTTTCCATTTTATAGTACGCATCACGATTAAGATCTTTATCTTGCGATAGTAAATTATCACGCAAATTCGACCCACCAAATTGGTCACCAATGATATGATCCGTTTCTAACTTATCAAACGTTTCTGAACTATTTCCCATCTTCGGTCCGTGTTTTTTTACATGTAATTCTTTTGCTTCCACATGTGAAATTCAGCCAAGTGAATCAGTTTCATACACGTTAAGAAAAAATAAAGTGAACTTAGTACTAAAAAAAAAGATAAATCCGGAAACAGTTGTTGGTGTAAAGTAGCCCGGCCATTTAGTGATTATTAATTTTTCAGAATATTTTTGCATCGTTTTTACTCCTAAAAATCTGATGGCGTCGAATACTCGATTTCATTTTCCGCTAAGTTTTGTATTTTGTGATTGACATCATGATCCATCACTAAGTCTAAAAAATTATTAACGGTATCTTCTAGAGTTCTATCGATACTGTCCCCGTAGCCTAATCCTCCCTGTGGACTCCCATCAATTCTATTTAATATTCTGACATCAGTACTTCCAGTATATTGCCCATCTTGATCTTCATAGATGCGAATCTTCATTTTCCCGTATGGCAATATCTCCTGCATCCAAATTACATATTCCCCAACTAATTTTTCAATTCCATCAACTTTTTCAAGTTTAATATCTTGCCACATTTATTTTCTCCTTTAATGATTTAGCGAACCAAATGAAATAATATTTTCCCAACATAGTGATATATTTTCCATTTTCCTGTAACGAATATATTTTGAGTTTCACCCCGAACGGAGCTTTTCCTTCCAATACTTCCCCGTTTGGACTAACTTATCGCCCACCGTGGCTGCATTAAAACCCACTAATTTCATTCTATGTACACCACGGTAATTACCGTGACACTATTACTTACTTCTTAGAACTTTTGCTTGGAATAAACGCTATCGCCACGAAGAAAATCCACGAGATTGGGAAGAGAATCATCAATAAACCAAGCCAAGGTGACATACCAACATCCCGCAACCGCCGAACGTTCAAGCTAATTTGAATCAGGGCAAATGCAGTAACGATGACAATTGCCTCGACATATGCCCCAACCATTCGAGCATTCTCAGTAATGTGGAATGGATATTCAATCCATGCCGTAACCATTGGTAATAAGAACATCCCCCCAATTAGATAAATCAAAATATTACCAACCCAAGCTAACAAATATTCCTTCCGAGTAGTTTTACTCTTGTAGTCAAACACATGCGTCCAAGAGATTCCCGTTGCTTTAATCATTAATAAATTCCTCTAATTCTTCTTTCGTCATTGGCATTGGTAGAGCTTTTTTTAGAAAATATTCCACCAAAATATTTTCAATAACATTAATTGAAAATACTTCCGGCAAATATTTTTCGACAAATTTTGCTGCATAAACTGAATCTGCTACCAGATAGACAGAATACAACGCGTCACCGTAAGTGTAATCTCCGTCTCTATTTACTCGAATTTGCTTTCTGTTCACAGTTTCAAAATAGATTTGATATAGACCGTCGATTTCTTTCAAAAATAAAGTATCGGGAATTTCACCATTTTTTGAAAAAACTTTCGCCCTGGAAAATGCTTTCTTGAATTTATTCTGAACAAAAAATGAATAGTGTTTCTTTGCTAGTAAGCTATGATACACATCTACAAATGGTAATGCACTAGCCACCACATTAATTAGTAAAAATAATTCAGCTTCATTGAGTGAATCAAATTTATCGATTTCCATTTCAGAACCTCTAGATATTAAAGTAACTGAATAACCATCAGAATCATTAAGCTTATAGTACGTTTCCTGATCAATTTCGCCTTGTGACGTTACTACGTAAATCTCAATACCTGACTTCTCTTCAATTACAAAATGTTTGTCCCGCAAATGTTTATCCAGTCTTTTTACCATTTCACTAAATTTCAAGTTACTTCACCTCCCTTAAAAATTTTGCCTCAATTAAATGCTCTAAATTCATAGTTTTACCATTGGTCTTTGTAATCATTTGGATTATAAATTATCACTGACCAATTCCAAGAAAATCATTACCCATTTACCTACTACTTTTCTAATAACTATCAGTATCGTCTACTATTACATATTTTGTTTCATCAACACTGGCTTTTAACTTACTAGCAAATTTTTTCACACGACTAACAAATTCATCTTTTGCCTTATCGGAATCAAATCCAATGTAGCTAAATTCAACGTCATTATCAATGAATAATTCTCGATATTTTCCATCTAAAATATCCAATTCTGCGTCCAGTTCTTCATAATTTTGGGCATCCATTGGTATACCATTCAACTCAAGCATTCCATTTTCATCGTACACCTACACCAAGCTTGCACCGTAGTCAAACAAAAGTCTTATTTTCAACTTAACATATAGGATTACTTAATCGGATTAGCTCCAACAATGAATCCATTTCCTCCTATGGTGATTGCGGTTCTTTTATTTTTCCCTTTACTAAACAACTTTGATAACAAATTTCATAAATTTTATTTGCCATTCTTCACCCCATGATACCCAGATTTTGCCGTCTTGGAAAGGGTTTTCAGGATTTTTGCTGCCTTAGTGGCATCCTCAACAAGTAAGCTAAAAGACAGAGAAATTTCAGCATGAAAACCAAATTGATTGAAACTTATGATATAAGCCAAACTCAAATTAATATTTGCCTTTTTCAGCGCACCAAAAAGCCACGACAAATATTCTGCCGTAGCTCAGATAACGTTATTTAGTTAATATTAATTATTACAGCGCAGCTTCGACAAAACCAGTATCGTTAATCTTATTTCGCAGATTCCTACATTTTCATATTGAGCAGTTTCGACGCCCTGAATAAAAATACACCATAACAAATCGTCAGGGCATCCAAGTTTACTAACCCGACACGGCTAATTTTTTCGACGGTTTAACCCCAGTACGCCCGCCAAAACAAGTAATCCAGCACCGGCGACTAGCAGAATTCTGCTTGCAGTGACTGAAACACCACTTTGGGGTAGCGTGTCTTGTGCTGAAGTGTTGGTTTGACTAGTCGTTGGTTGATAGCTTGTTACCATCGGCGTTGGCTTGGCTAAGATTGTCTTTGCCGGTGTCGAATTACCGCCCGATCCGGGTAAATGCGTAATTGCTTTCGGCGGTTGGGTCGCGCCGTTTTCTGGGTTGGTAGTGCTAGGTGATGTTGGTAGCACATTACTTGGCAACTTATCGTCACTAGTTGGTTTGTCATCGTCCATTGGTTTTAAGCCGTCAGCTGGTTTATTGGTATCGGTTGGCTTCTGGTCGTTGTTTTCGTTGTTCCCATTGTTACCGTTGTTTTCATTGTTACCGTTGTTTTCATTGTTCCCGTTGTCTCCTGAATTATCGGTGGATTGGTTGTCATCGTTTTGTGATGAGTTATCTTCATTGCCTGTATTTCCACCTTGGTTGATTTCAGTCACGTTAAAGGTGGCCGGCGCAATCGTGTCAACGGGGGCCATGTTATAGTCTAAGAGCATAAACGTCCCCTCGCCCAAAACAGCATCGAGCGGAATGTCAATTTCGAGTACGCCCTCGCCATTTTCACTAACAGTGCAGCTTGCTGTGCTTATCGTCGTGGTACCGTCATTCGCCTGAAATGCTAACCATAATTCACTAAGCTGAGCATCTTCGACTGTGACCGTGACATGACTACCGCCCGGCCCTTCAACAATATCGGGAGTGATTTTGGGAACGGGAACAATGTCTATGCTGTCAGCCTCAACCGTGTCCGTTATTTCATCGTTACTATCCAGTACTCCGGCCCATGCCTTGCCCGGAACCGTATCCGTTGGTACATAAGTTATGAGCACCCCGCTCCCATCTTCAAGAACTTCTATGTTACCTAATACTGTCATTTTCCCGTCGCTCGCCTTAAAACCTATTTTCAAAATGGCACCTGGCTCTGCATTCGACACGATTACCAATAGCAGCCTACCCGCCACGGTCTCGTCATAGTTCATCTCTATTGTACCAGTCCGTGGAGCCCGTGCTTGCTTCTTTTGTACCACTTTGTCAGCAGATTTCGCGGAAATTTTGCCTTCACCCTCTTTGTTATCTAAACGCAAAACTTCAGTTTCCGATTTAGCACTCGCTTTGGACGCAAGCGTATCATTTTTTACGTTTTCTTTTGGCGTACTCGTTTCATTTTTTACAACAGCGGTTGATGTTTGTGCTTCGGTCTTCTGCGTATCCACAGACGTCTCAGTATCTGTCGGCGCGCTTTTCTCCACTGTCTTAACATCTTCAACACTCGTAGCTTCTTCCTTAGCCGGCGTTGTCTCACTAGAACTCATGACTTGTTCGGTGCGCTCATCGTCGTCCATTTGCTGGGCCAAAATAATTGGCGCAGTTCCCATTCCACTAACCAACGCCGCGGTCGCCAATGAAGCGTAGCCCACTTGCTTTCCTTTATTATGCTTTGTATTTTTCATTAGATTCGCTCCCGTCTAAATTTTTTAGTATTATCCATCCTCAATTTTAGCGAAAATATGTTTCGCCCCTGTGCCCATAAATCGAATAAATCTCATTTACACACAGGCTCCTTTTGTCAGTTATCTGGTATGTAATTGCACAAATTGGCAATGAAATTCGGCTATACAGCGTATGCTAAAGTTTATAAAACAAAAAAATTCCAATATGGCATGACATTCATAAATATTTTACCAAAGCGACGTTTGCAAGTACTACGTGCAAAAAAACACAATAAAAAGGCGTATAGTCGTAGTTGTTTAATACTCAACGCCAGTCAAATGGAGGTAGTCATGCGTAATCGTTATTTTAATGCGTTTAATATTTTACTAGTGGTTACGATTATATTGGGAATAATCTATTCATTTACTAACTTCAGCATCTTTAAAATTTTGGCGATTGTTTTTCTGGTTGTTACTTTTTGCTATTTAATTTTTACAAGTTTAAAGAAAACGCATAACTAGTAAACACCAATGTCATTAAGTTAAACGCAACTACTAATAAACCATCGAATAAAAAATCGATGGGTCTTTTTAATGACTTCCAGTTCCATTATTTGACGGCAAAATCCTGCGTTTATGTTTTCAAATCTAACTGTGCCAGCACTGCCAAATTTTATAAACAAAAAAGGCAGCCAGTATACCTGACTACCTTCCAATTAGGGGTTTTATTTGTTCAGCGTGGGATTGTCGTTTCCGTACTTTTCTATGCTACTACGGCCTTGTATTTTCGCTGGTTTGAGCATTATGCCCAACTAACACAGTGGCCAAGTTTATTCAATCCCAAGTCATAAGAAAAGCCCCCAATTAAGTTACTACTTGATAAGCTCCAACAACAGCCCGATTTCTGGCTGCTCAAAATGTACTCCCAGTAGTAACCCAATCACGATGAGTAACTTGATGTGTTTTAACATGTGACCACCGCCTTTTTAACGTGCCCGTGAGCGCGCTTATTTTGATGTGTGGAATTAGCGGGTCACCCACAAGTAATTAGCCCGCGATTAAATCCACGATTTCGTCGGTGTTAGCCGTCACAATGCGGGCTGACACCGGTGTGGCGTACTTGCGGTGCCCTTCCTTAGTGATAAAAATTTGGCTTTGCGCAATTACAACCATTGCTGCTTCCACCTTGGCTGGATCAACCGGTTCTTTGAACTTTGCCAACGTCAATGAAGTCGTCTTGCCGAGTGAGTTTTTGAAAGTTAATACGAGTTTTTTAGTTTCTACCATGTTCATTTCCTCCTTGGGTGCACCGTTTTTTACGTACCCAACCGTAACTTCACTTACAGTTGGTAGCTAAAATACGGTGAAATCATGTTGCCAAATGTGGCGAGTTCAATCAATCTGTGGGTTTAGACTTCTAAATCGTGATTGTAAGTTTCAATCAAATTGAAGCTCATCAATTCACCTAAATCCCAAATTTCTTCCAACGCAATGATGACTGGTCGTGCTTGTTCAGCGGTCACATCATTGGCGATGTCAGTGAAGCGCTTCTTCACCACTTCGTTAAATGATTCTTCATCACGTCCTAAAATTGCGAGTGTTTTTGCTGCTGCCATATGCATTTCCTCCTAAATTGTTGTCCTGGATTTCGGTGCTATTCGAGCGCAGATGCGGTGCGAAGCCGCTTCATGCCCGACTGGCTCCCAAATTAAGTTATCAAAGCCAAGTTATTTTGTAGGCGGTTTAAGCGGCCGCTTGTTTTGCCTTACACCTATACAGTCAATTCAGCGGCGCAAATTGTGACATCTTTTTTCAAATTTCTCGCAATAAATTTACAACGATGCCTAAAACTCACGCCATCAGTGTCTTTCCCCGCTTTTTCATTCACACTGTAAAACACATGCCACTATCTGTGGTCTCGTAAATCATGTATGGAAAATGTCAACTAACGGAATATCGTGCACCCGTAATGCTGGTGCTTCAGTAGCTTTTCGGGCATTTCTCAAAGTGATGTCAATATACTTCACCGTCTTCCCGTGATTCAGTTCGCTAGCGGCTAAAGCAGCGGTCAGCTCTGCTTCCGAATAGCCATCTTTTTGGATCCACTTCTTGACGTAGGCGCGCTCTTTTTGATTCAGGTAGCAACCCAAGGCTTTGCCGACCCGGACGTACCAGTCCCCGACCGCGCGCATGTATAATTTACTTTTATCATCTTCGTCATCCGCCGTTGTTAAATTCGGGCTTTGTTTGTTAGTAATTTGTTGATTAGTACTTTGTTCGTTAGTACTTAGTAGTTGCCGGGAATCCATCTGCTGGATATCCATGTGCTGGAAACCCGTTTGATGGGAATCCATCTGCTGGAAACCCATTTGCTGGGAACCCGACAACTGGACGGTATCACCGGGATTGACGCCCGTATCAGTGACCTTAAGTGGCTTGCGTTTCTCCTTTTTGGGGGTCATCGGGATTTCTGAAACAACAACTTCATGGTGGATGCGGCCATTCACGGTATCGTTAACTCGGCGCAAGCAAATATAATGATTTTGCGTTAATTCTTTCCACGCTTTGTCGATTGCCTGCCGCCCTTCACCTTCAGTTTGCGTGTATAACCACCCTTTACGCACAATCCAATCTTCCGGCAGCGATAATAACATTGTTAAAATTCCGCGCGCCCGAAAGCTCAAGTGACTGTTTGTTAAGACGGCATTGTCGATAATCGTAAAATTTGAGTTCTTTTGTTTTTTCTTAATTCGCGTTTCGGTCATCTGTATGTTTCCCTTTCCAGTCTGTGTTTTTTTCTGGACACCAAATAATCCTGTTGCCAGCTGGTCAGGATTATTTGGTGTCTTTGCGTTCGTAATTAAATCTGTGCGGATTACGCCTCCAATGGGCGCTCAATAATGCGGTCTCGTAGTAATTGTTGGCGCACAATTTTAATTTCGCGTGAGACAGTTCGGCGTGAGACACCCAACTTATCGGCGACGGCTGTTTGCGTGTCGCCATGGTCAACGAGCCAGTGTAAGATGACGCGCTGGCGGTCGGTCAATTTATCAAATGCCAACCGCGTAAACCACGCGAGTTCAAATTCCTCATTAGCCGTCATCGGCGTTTGCGCTAAGGCTTCATCGTCCTCACGCATATCGCGGTGCCGGTGATTTCGCCGTAATTGATTCAAGGTCCGCCGATACATGCGCGTATAGGCGATACCCCGTAAAGCTTCCGGTGCTAATTCTGCTGCCGCTGGTTCTTGTAGCCACTGATAAAAAATCAGCCACGCTTCTTGGGCATAATCCTCATAATCCGGATCAAAGGCCGCCACGCCCAGATGCCGCAGCATGCCATAAATAGTCGCCCAAGATTCCTTTGTATCAATAAATGTATATGCGTCTGTTTCGTTCATGTTCATTTCCCCACTTATCCCCCGGACTTCACCGAGCTTGATTATGTTTGTGCTAGCTAAACTTGCTATCACCGGCGTGTCATTTAAGTTTCACGCCAGCGATTTTTGTTATGTCTTGCACAAGAAATATCATAGCAAATCAACCACAAACCCTCGAATGACACAACCAATTTGTCGCTGATTTCTCGGCGACACTACTCACTACTTTTCCTTGCTATATCAGCATTCTTAAATTGGCGTAATCGTAATTTCACTAACAAAAAAACAAAAACCTAACAAAAACCCGAGCGCAATCCCTTGTGCCCGTTGCGTTTTCGTCCTGTCAGGGCGCCGTCATGCTTTTTCAGGTGGTGTCAGTTCACAAATTCAGTGTCACGCCGTATACTTTTACAAGGTGTAAAAAAATTTAGGAGGATTTTAAATGTCAACAAATAAAATAATCAAGATTGATACAACGAAACCTAGTACCATACTCCAGCACATACCTGCATTGGAATCCAGTCTGGCAGCTCCCCAAATCAATCGTCAAACGCTCGCCGTTTTACGTACCGGTAATGGACCACGGCCAAACGAAACTTTAGTCGTCACAAAACAAGCGCAGTTCCATCGTCTCACCACGAACACCGAATCTGTAATGGCAACTTACCCATGTAACAAAGCCGACAATACGTTTGCTAACAAACTCACGTTAAGCAAGCTAAAGCTACCAAACGATAACCCCCTGCCTGTGACGAATTTTAAATACGCCCTAATTCCTTTAGGCTCTTACAAAGACCGCAGTGTTAACTGGGTGAATTTGCAAGACATCGTCCAAATTGACGCAATTACACGTGACACCGCGTGCATTGTCCTCGCCTGTACTGAGGCACCGCTGCCGACCGAATTACATTTACTTGTACGTCAATCTCAGCGTTGGCTTTATGAACAAGTTCAAACTGCCTACATTTTGTACCGCAATGCCTTAGCGCAACACAATTATGAAGCCTGGGCTTTCGACGCATCGCCCGTGCCAGCGATGCCAATCTGCGCGTCCTTACAAAAAATTCTTAACCGCATTGACAAGAGCCTCATCAGTCCAGTTGATCAGCCACTTGTCACGATTGCTGATATCAATGCCGCGCGAACCTTTGCCGCCTATTACTTCCATGGCAGTAGATGGTGGCACGAGGTCCTCGATTCAACATCGCATGACAAGACCGAGCCCTTCAAATTACCTTTTGACTTGCAACAGAATGCTCAAACTTGGGTCACACACCCCAACGACATGCATACTAGATTCGCCAAAAAAATTTGCACTCCCACGAAATCCCGACGCGACCTATTCCGTACCTTTTTTGCGGCCCTCAATATTTCTCCCGAATTTTATCATGATTCAGAGCAATAACTAATAAAACTCAGTTAGACCTAAAAAAGCTTAACCAGGCAGCAATGCGGGCGGTTAAGCTTTTTTGATTTGTTTGTGCTGGTGACAGGGACTAGCGAATGTAACTATTTGCGACAGCCTTTTGTCCTACTTCCATTCAATTTTTTTATTTCTGATTTACTGGCGTGAAAATCAATTTAGTTTTATCAGCGCTACCAGAGTCCCCTGTGTCTCCATCATATGCCGTTGTAACAATTTCACCGTCAGTTAATTCCACTGCAACATCGCTACTTCCGGGAGTAAGGTCAACAGTTTGCGTATCAGCTGTATTGTCATCGTACGTTGATATATGCCAGCCTAAATTATCGTATTCAGGGTCGAGCTTGGTATTAGTTGAAAGCTTATACGTTCCGGCTGCGATATCACGTCCAACAACATATTCACCTTGTCCAAGTCTATCGGATTCTTTGGCATCTTTAATTGCTGTGAATTGCACTTTTGAGATACTGCTAAAATCTAGATCATCCCCTTGAAACAGAATCACACGGAAAGTTGAATCATCGCCACCTTCATTACCTTGAACACCACCAATCCAATTAATGTCCAAAGCATCAACATCCGCACGGTCTCCCATAATATTTCCATCGCCACCTTTAATAACCAAATCATAAATTCCCGGTTTAATGGTATCGTCAGTACCAACCTTCATTTTGCCTGTTACATATAGTTCTTTTGTCGATTCACCTCGCTCTGCCAACTCATTCAAACTTTTAAGAGTATCGGTTGAATCATCTGATTTAGAACTGCTAGAATCCTTACTTGCTTCTAGTGCCGATGAACTCTTAGCGTTGTTTGCGTTATTTGAGCTACTACCACACGCAACTAACATAACACTAGCCAATAATACAAAACTACCAATTAATACTTTTTTCATAACGTTCAACCATCCTTTTCTATAAACATTCCGTATAATTTCGGAATAAATTTCACTTTCATTTATATAAGTTATTATTTCCCAAATTCTTTGATATACGCTTTTTTAATTGCGGCATCAAGTTTATCCGTAACCCCTTGAGTTTCCGTCTTAATTAGCGCTTTAACATTTTTGGGTATTTCTTCATCTCTAATATCTTTATCCGTATAATTATTCAGTACCTCGGTAAAATCAGCAATGTCAGTACTATCAAATGTGTGTCCGATTGTTTTCATGTCCGAATTAGTCGCAAGATAATCTTCGTATACGCTTTCCGCATAATCGTCATCTGCAAAAACATCGTCGCGAATCACTTTTCCGAAATTCATCATTGCAGTATAAAACACTTGATTCTTATTTTTATTCGACAATTTTGCGAAAACGTCACCAATATTAGCTGTATTTGCATATTTCGTGGCCTTTGCTAGTTTCGCTTTTGCGGCTTGTTGGACCTCGTAACGTTGGATTGCACGAACACCTGAAACTCCACCCCCGACGACAATAACCGCTCCAACAACGATCGCAGTGACTTTAAAAAAATTTTTTCGATCCATTGGTTTACTTACTTTATCGTCAGTTTCCGTTTGTGCGCCATTCTTGCCATTTAATATTTTCCCCGGCAAGACATTCACAATTGCAATTACAGCTAACACAATAATGAACACAACCACCCCATATTGAAACGACACTGAGCTGGCAAGTGTGCTACCGATGCCAAAAACGTCATCTTTAGCATCTGCCGTTTGTTTTAATGCCGTCTGAATTTTCACCAAATCATAAATTGTAAATCCGAGTATCGCTACTGATACGCCCGCCATTGAGTTTTTATACACAGCTGGTAGTAGCTCCTCTTTTTTTCCAATTAACAAAGCAATCAACGCCATTGCTAGAAAAACTAATAAGACAATCCACCAAAGTTGTGGATAAATCCCTTTGCCACCAAATTTACTGGCTACCGTTGAAAGCGAATTTGCCGTAAGGGTACCAAGAATTGGCATACTAATCCATGGCATAAAAATTGAAAGCATTCCTAAAATTGCGGCAACAATTACCACTACCCGGGTATAATGCCATTTAACTATAATTTTCATGATTTTTTCCTTCTTTCTGAGAAAATAAAAACGCCCACTGAAAAATGTTGCTTTTTACAGTAACATCTTCCCGTTGACGTCAAATTCATATTATTTGATTCAAAAATTATTAGTAAGTTATTTCACACGCCCCTATTGCGTGTAATCGTCAGCATTGTCTATTTATCAGCAACACGCTTTAGAGCCCCATAATTTCTTTCTTCTTAGCGTCAAATTCATCTTGTGATAAAATATTGGCATCTAATAGTTCTTTTAATTTTTTCAATGCATCAATTTGCTGGTCAAAAGTCATCCCACTTTTTTGTTCGGCATTGTTACCAAGATTTTGTGCCATATTCATGCCAAACATCATACCAGCACCATCACCCAATCCATTATCTTGAATGCCTTGAGCAATTTTTTGTTGGGCCGCAATATTGGCCGTTTTTTGTGAAACATCTTCGTAAGCCTTTGTGCTCATCTTGTTAGCTGAGTATTGCTTAACCAATTCACGTGAATCATGTGACAGTTCAAGTGATTCAATCCCAACTTTTATTAATTTAAAACCAAAACGTTCGTCCCAACTTCCCGCATTATGCGAATCATCAACAACGGCCTTGGCAATATCATTTGCCTGCGCAGACAACTCAGAAATTCGATAACTTTTCGATAATTTAGTCAGTGCAATCGTAAATGATTGCAAAAACTCGGCTAAAATTTGTGATCGTGCTTCGGAATTATCAAAAGAATAACTACTAACATTGGCAGGTAGGTAATTTCTGATGAATTTCTCCGCATTTGTGATTTTTATTGAAAATGATCCATACGACTGAATGCCTAAGTCTGCCCCATAAAATAGATCATTATAAATCAATGGTCCATGTGTACCAAATTTGATACCACGAATTTCGCGTAAATTCACAAACGCTATCTGCTTCTGTGAATCCGTTTGACCGCCAAATTTAATACGATCCTTAACTTGATTAAAAATTGCACTACTAACCGTGTCTCCATCGAAAACACTCTCTTGGCCGTTACTGTATTCAAATTCACCCGGTTCGGTAATAACGTCTTCAATTCCTGCCCCACTAAAAGTAAATGCAGCCGTATTTTCTGGTACAAAAATTTTAGACCCATTTGTAATTACGCCTTCTGAACCTGAATAATTTGTACCACGTCCATTATTCGTTTGTTTAAAAACGCCCGGCGCGACCACTGTGTGTTCATCAAAAGGGCCAGCTGTGATTATATCTTTCCATTGATCGGCAAGTGTGCCACTAATTGCACCCGTAATCGAATTTAACATTCCCATGATGTATCAATCTCCTTATAGTTGTTGTTCGGTATCACAATATTCACAACGCACGATTTGACCTTTTCTGCCCGAAATCGGGGCACCACATCCAACACATTTTTGCGAAACCTTATTATTTGAATCCTTTGTCGCCAGTGCATTGGTATTCACACCGAAAGCATCTTTCACGCTATCAATAGTCCCTTTCAAGGTTCCCGCAAGAAATGCTCCCCCGGGATAACATGCGTTTCTGGGGCAATAATATCTTCATCCGAATCTGTGATTACATGATTAATTTCATTTGCCCAATTAGTAGCTTCTTTTCGATCAATAAATGAAAAAGTTTCGACGTGATTTTTGAAATAAATATCAAGATGGGAATCGTCGATACCCGATAATTTAATTTGTACTTTATCATCAAACACCTTAATATCGCGCAAATTAAATGTGTCGATACCCTTTACACTACCAAACATCCCAACATTAACCCAAACTAGATTTCGATTAGTCAGCACAAGTTCACCTGATAAATGCTTGTTGCCAACGATGTGAGATCCACTCGTATATTCTTTCACCATTATTTCATTTGTATTCAATTGGTACTTAGACATTTTTTTGCCTCATTTCATAATATATTTCTCAAACAACTATATACGAGAAACCAAAACTAAAATTAACTCATACCCTGTTCAGCGTTAATTTATCACATCACCTTTAAAATATTTTTTTGCGATTTTATATGCTGATGCTCTTAATATCCCAGTATTTAACGATCCATCGGTGCCAGTAAATGTTGCCTGTTCAATTCCGGGATCATCTGAAGTGACATTTTCAATCGTCTTGTTTGTTTCATCAATCAAGTAATACATAGAATAATCAGTAAAATCAATTTCAAATACTTTGTGTGTTTTATTATACGTAGCCTCTTGCACGGTCGCTTTTTTCGTCCGTTTCTTTGGCGCAGGTGTGTCTACCAAAGCAGTTTTCTTAGAACCCTTAGTGGAATTCCCAGCGGAATCATCACTAATCGTTTTACTTTCACTCTATGTGATAAATTAAGTGCATAAAACCTAGTTATGTTAATCCCACCAATTTGGCTTAATTACGTTTCTCAAAAGTGAACAATCAAACTACAAAAACATCGATGACTTGCTTCTTTAACCCATTAGCAATTTTTTTCGCAGTAGTTGGCCGCATCCGTTTTTTGTCATTCAAGTACTGATTTAACATACTTGAATCAACATTGATTAACTTTGCAAATGATTCTTGCGTAAAACCAAGTAACGCAATTTCTTCCTTAATCGCTTGCCCATCCCTAAAAATCAATGTAACTGCCATCATATCACCTCTTTTTGTTTCTTTTTGTTTCCCTACTTCGATATATTAGCATTTTAGTTTCCCACCTGCAAACATTATAACTTATCTTTAGTTTCGTTTTGTTTTTCTTATTGTTTTACCTTGTTATACTATTCTTAATACGAGGTATATGCATGCAAACAAAAGAACAATTTGGAGCGTCAATTAAAGCAATTCGCGAACAAAAAAATTACACTGTCCGCCAAGTGGCACTATGGAGCGAAATGTCACCTTCTTATCTCAGCCAAGTAGAAAATGCCAAGCGCGATATTCCTTCACCTAAGACCCTTCGTAAAATCGCAAAAGGATTACGCGTTTCAGAATATAAGATTTTTAATCTTGCTGGCATTACTACTGAAAAAGCATTACCAATTGACAGCGAAATTGATTTAGCAAAATTACTAGCACACAACACGAATGGCATGATTTTTAATGGTGCTACACTTTCAGCCAGCGATGTTCAAAAAGCGCTCGATGTTTTAACCGGCCTTTTCTGGGACAAAGTTAACTATCATGAAAATACAAAGCAAAAGAATGATGACTAGGCGTAATGCAAACTAAAAAAGCTTAACCAGACGCAATGCGCTCACGGTTAAGCTTTTTTAGGCGGCAACTAAACACATCATCCCCAAATCACTTTTAATGAAATTCTTTAGAATTCATTAGTGCAGCGATAAAACACACCATCACGCCAACTGGCCCAAGAAATAGTGTCAAAATTAAAAATGGCGTCCAACCGACATCACGAAACCGGCGGATATTAAGCGGGAGTGATAAATATACTAATACGATTGAAAATCCAAGTACCAGGTTCATCACAATACTTACTACTGAATTATTTTCACCAAATGTTGCTTGTAGTACACCTAGAATTACTTCTACACCAATGAATAATATTACGTTGCCGATAATTGCCAGCCAATATTCAGCGCGGGTTGTCTTGCCAGTAAAGTTAAAGGCATTCTTCCACATCCCAATAGTCGCTTCTATCAAACGTGGGCTGTGTCGGGGTATAGCCTCGGGCGTCTGTGTTTCCGCAAATGAATTTTCACTTTTGTAAACTATTGGTTCAACAGTCACATTTGCCTGCGTTGAAGCTTCGGATGTATATTGTTTATCCGCGGGCTTAACTTTATCCTTCATCGAACTAAAAATTTCCAAGAAATCCTTCAATTCATCGTGAAATTCAAACCGCACTGTCAAATCTGCTTTGTCTACATCAGATAAATAACGTTGCTCATATTCATCTGAAGGATAATTCCCTAATGTACCAAAATAAACACTCGCAAATATCTTTAAAATAAATTCTTCCAACGTTTCACCAAGCGCCGAAATGTCTTCTGGCCAACCAACCATCACCTTACCATCCGGCGTTGCCAAATCGACAAACAAAGTTGAACCATCACCAACCGTCGCAAATGGTAGCCACTTGGTATTACTTCGCAATTCAGTCCCAACTTGGTTAATTTCATAAGTATTTGCATCGCGGTAAAAACTTTTTTCAAAAAACATATTATCTAGTGATACCATTTCATAGCTAGCAAAAATCCCCATCGCCGCCGTACCTTCACCATTGTGTTGCCGATACATAACCTTCAATGGCTCGGGGATTTTGAAGCCGAGTTTTATCTCAGCTTCTTTGATTTGTGCATCTGTCGCACCAGCGGGGAGTTCTTGCATTTTTTCAGGATACTTTAGCTTCAGTAAATCAAAAAGTAATTCCCAACGTTTACTATTATTTGTTCCAAATGTATTATCAATTTTCTGCTGGAACGTGGTGAGCTCATGCAATTCTGTTGTGCTAAGTTCTCGCGAAACCTCATCAATCAATGTGTACTTTGTCGCGTCAGCTTCCTTGTCCGCCAGATTATCAAGCTTAGTTGCTACATCCGGATTGATGATTTGTAACGTTTGTGTGGGCTTATCCGTTTCTTGAAGTTTAAGTCTCAGTTCGTTTGGGTAAATTGAATCATTTGTTACTGCTGTTTCACCACTCACACTTTTCTTTAACACGGTTTCCCATGCCAAAACTGCTTCTTCATACTCATAATTTTCATCAGCCACATCATACTTAAATTCATTATTTGAGTTTTGATTATTTATGTCATAGCTCATCCATACCTGCTGGGGGCGTTCTTGCTTGAACAGTTTAAACGTTTCAAATAAAACCCACATATACTCAGACGCTTCAACTTCAAATACCGATAAATCATCCTCATTCGGGTGTTTATCAGCACCGCTTTCAGCTAAAGTACTACGATCAAAGCCAAAAATTTTCCCGTTGTGTTCAAAGCGCATTTCCACTGTATCGGCTTCTGCCTGTCCTAGTAAATAGAACTTGTCCACACCTGCCGGAGTAATGTCATAGGTAACTTGAATTATGCTTTGTTGAATGATCGACAACGTATCCATCATTTCTTTTTGCCAATCTTAGCTATTGATTTCATCAACTCTAAGGTCCAGTACCAGGCCGCAGGTTTCATCGACCATCGGAAATTCATAAATTCGCTTACCAACCAATGTTATAAACCGTTGCAGTTCTTGCAAACTACCACTAAATTCAACTTCGTGATAGCCGTCGTCATCCTTGATAAATTCCGTAACTGGTACGCCATACTCATCTTGCATTCTTTCAAATGGGTACTGATCACTGTCACCAAGCTCCAATTCATAGGCAATCGCAACTCGATAATTATTGTCACTTTCATCTTCAAAGCGCTTATATATATCATCACCAACCGCTTGATATTTTGACGAGTCGGCATACTTATTTAACTTTAAAGTTTTTAATATCTTCATGACTCTTCCCTTTTTCAGCATTCTTTTATGAATCAATTATTGCACATTTAATACTTCATATTCATAGAAATCTTCGCGATGCTACTTACCGGTCTTGTAGCTTTCTACGCTTTCCGTAAACATGCCATGCCACGCTAAAAAGACAGTTAACCCATACAAGGTTAGCTGCCTTTATTAAATCCTGAAATCAAAAATCAATCCTACCACAAATAACCTAGTTTAAACTATTCTTCCTCCGGCTTTGGTAGAATCCGCAATGGTTCTGGAATGTTGAGACTCCCCCCAGTCTTGTGTCCATTAGCGTTCGCCGTTTCCAACTGATTAATCCAACGCACGGCTTCGGCCTTAGATTCCCCTTCAAAATACATTTCTTCAGTTTTAATACCAATTACTTGAAACATGTTTTGCTCCCTCTTTGATGATGACTTTTCTGTGTCGTGATAATCATCAGAATTTTTATTTATCACCTGACTGGTCGTTTTCTTATCAAACCGACTATATCTAGCTTCTATTATAGCGCTTCTTGCCCATCAACAAAAATGCCCCCCGAAAAAGATAGCCATTGCTGACTAACTTATCTTTTTGCTATTAGCAATACTTAATGTTAGGCTTACGTTGTTTTACAAACATTCACCTTCTGAGGACTAATCGTGATTCAGAAAATGGTGTTAACCTTTGTCATTGCATACTCAAAAAATATTCAGTGACCCACCTCGTTATTGGCGATTCCGAAAATCGGACACGCGACTAACATTCACAGTAAGTTGGGGATAACTTTATGAAAAAAACATATGGCGGAATCGCTGTAGCAATATTATTAATACTAATTGGTATTTGGTTTTTTCAGAGCAACAAGGCAAGCAAACCGCGTGTCAACGATGTTTCCTATGGGGTTAAGTTAAACGTTAATTCATTTAGTAATGTATCGAAAACAAGCAACCATGACATTCAAAACACGACCACCCCTGGCAAAGACAAATTAGTCAGCGTCAATATTACATTGACTAACACGACTAAAAAGAAGATTGATTTTGATCCAAGTCAATTTGTTTTGAAATTGGCTGACGGCATAAAGTATCAACCATATACCGGTCCCATACCTTCCAAAGCGCCCTTCTTGGCATGGGCGAAAATCAACCCCAATCCTAAAGTGGTGTTTGACAACGTTATTCCCGTCGTCAAACCGAAAACATCGCGAACCGTAAATGTTGGCTTCGCCGTTCCACTCGATAGCACTATCACGAAGGAAGCGACGCTAATGTTCGTTGGCCTTAACCAAGGTACACCATATCGTAATTTTTCGTTAGATGTTCACTAACACATCGGTATAATTGCAGCTCCTATAAACGTAGCCCGTCGCTGGTTGCGTTTTTTTATTGTCGTTGCATTTTATGCAAGAATTCTAATAATTTACAAAACCAATAGCTAATACTTATTCACCATCCCAACCATAAAATTTCTACTATCCTTCAAATATTCTTCACTTATACAATTTGTCAATGTTCACAAATTGTATACCCCCTATACAATATTAAATCAAATAAAGCTCAAATATTCTTCATTTTCCATCACTACAATTGTTTTTGTAAACACATTGCAAACAGTAAAAAAAAAGTGAGGTAAAGATCATGTCACAGAATATGCATCATAATATTTACAGCCACTTCCAACACACCATGCCTGCTAGTTTATATCGCAGTCATACTCATCATTGGGTTTATACCGGTCTTGCTACCATTACGTTACTTGGTGGTTTAGGTGCAACACCGGTCACATTGGTTCATGCTGCCGGTGTTGGGCAATCCGCAAAAATCGGCACCAACGCAAAATCCACCAAGAATGCCACTACTACAAAAGCAACGGCACAAAAGACCAAATCACCACGCGCAATCCCGGTGTCTAACCATACTTTTGTCGTGAACGATTTTACTTACACAACGAATAGCGATGGCACGCGGACAATCACTGGGTTCAATACTGGTAACTTTGACTACAATAGTTGGGACGGAATTCTCGCATTCCCAGCAGAATTGAGTACGGGCGCAAATAAAGTTACGGTGCTTGGCGAGTCTGCCTTTGCCAGTACCAAAGTGACTGCGGTTGATTTTACTAATCTCCCATCATTAACTACACTCGTTTACGGGGCGTTTATGTACACGAGTTTAACCAGCCTTGATCTCAGCCCATTAGTTAATTTAGAATCAATCGGGCCACAAGTATTTGCCGCCGTGCCAAGCCTAACATCAGTTAACTTCACTAATTTGAATCATTTACAATCATTAGGAGGCGGAATTTTTAGTGGTTCCGCAATCACTGAGATTGATTTAACTGCGCTACCAGCCTTAGAAATAATTGGTGGGCCAAGTTACTCTGGTGAACACACCGTTGATACCGGTGCGTTTAATAACTGTCCACAATTAAAAACTGTCAAAATCGCTAACATGGAAAGCCTACAAACAATTGGCCGGAGTGCTTTCAGAGATTGTGCTAGCTTAACCAGTGTTGAGTTAGCGCAACTGCCGGCATTAACTACGATTGATTGGCGCGCATTTAACAGCACGAATATAACTGATGTAATAT
This sequence comes from Periweissella cryptocerci, assembly GCF_004358325.1. Taxonomy (NCBI): domain Bacteria; kingdom Bacillati; phylum Bacillota; class Bacilli; order Lactobacillales; family Lactobacillaceae; genus Periweissella; species Periweissella cryptocerci. Next base: position 963,554 of record NZ_CP037940.1, read on the forward strand.
TGAGCGATTTGCCAAGTTTAACATCTGTTGATTCCGGCTTTTATGGTACTCAGTCTTTACACCAAATTACAATTAATAACATTAATCCAACGGTCGATATCGACAATGCCTTTTCAGGTACGCACAATCGCGGAATCGTGGTTCCAACTACGCTAAATGACGTTGAAACGGCAAAAAAATTCGCCACCAAAATTAATGAGGCCGATAATAACAAATTTACCGGGCCGGATATTTGGTATGCTAACGCCACGGTCCAGTACACGTTCATCGACCAAGACAACAACCCGATTACCGTTGATGGCAACAACAAGCCGGTCACACCAATCGCACTTTCGGGGCCAATTGATACGCCATATACGGTGCCCGACGTTCCAGAAATTGCGGGTTATGGCGAACCAACCCTTTACTCCGGTGTAGCCACTGGAACGTTTACGTTTGCTCCACAAGAGGTTGTGTACAAATACCGCGCAACCGCCAAGCCATTCACGGTGTATTTGGTTGATGATGCTGGTGCCGAATTAAAAACGCAACAATATTCCGGTTTTGCCGATGAAAGTTTTGATTTGACCCCACCGGCTGTGGACGGCTACACGTTCAAAGAACTCGCCACCCGCCCCATCGTTGGTAACGACAACGCCCGGGCACTTATCACCGAATTAACTTGGATTCGCAACGACGCCCTCAAAGGCACATCCGTAAAATTCGGTGCCAATAATGGGACGAGTTACAAATTTGTCTACAGCAAAAATACCACCACACCCGATCCAAATTCAGATACGAACAACGGTACAAATACTGATGGCACTGGCACGAATACCAGTGGCGGCTCGAATACTGGTGGCGGGGCTGGTACGAATACCAGTGGCGGTTCGAATACTGGTGGCGGGGCTGGGGCTGGCACAACAGCGGATAAGGAACCTACCGATACTGCTAAAACGCCAACAATCGCGAATACGAATCCCACACCATTACCAACAAGTTTACCCGGTAGTGGTGGCGGTTCCCCAACTACCAGAACGCCAACGACACTCACAAATACACCGGCATACGGCTACACACCGGTCACCACTAGTAACTCAAGTCAGAAATTACCACAATCTGGTAACGCGACTAATCACTTGTTACCAGTAATCGGCACCGCCCTACTTGCTGGTATCCTTGGCAGCCTGTATGTATTTGGCAAAAAACGTCGCTAAAGTTTTTTAAGCCTACGCACACATGAATATTCTGGGGTACGATTCCCCCAAATGACCCGATTTCACCTCCCAGCTGAGGTAGCAATCGGGTTATTTTGTGTCTGCAGCAAACGACATTACGCCTTTAGCTTGGATTTTCTTAAAAAACTTTTTAAACGCTCGACTCAATCTGATATTATTGATATAAAGAGTAAGAGATAGTAAGATTATGTCATAAAGAGTAAGAGACAGTAAGATTATGTCTTACCTATCAACAACTATTTAGAAAAGGAGGCAAACTATGTCCCAAAATCCATTCAATCCATCATTTGACTACAATAAATCAAGTTTCATTAGTGATAATCACGTGCTGAATAATATCATTGATGCAATTGACAATGAAAATAGTAAATGGCGGACTACCTTCATTCTTGGCATGCGTGGTGCCGGTAAAACAAGTTTATTGACTTACATTTCACGCCAATTGAACACTCGTAAAAATGTTATTCATCTTTCACTAACTTCAGCAGATGAGCTATTAGGTAATATCGTTGCCGGTTTACAACAAAAACTGCCCCAACTACCTGAATTTAAAACCGCAAGTATATCTTTACCCGGAATTAAGGTCGACATTACTAAACCAACTACGCGGTCAACGTTCCAATTTGATGTCGAAAATTTACTAAACATTGCCAAATTTATGGGAATTACCGTTGTTCTACTACTTGATGAAGTCCAAAATAAAACGGCACAACTTAGAACTTTATTTGCCGCTTACAAAACTTATCGCGGTGCTGACTTGCCAATTATGCTTATTTCAGCTGGGTTACCGTCAGCCGTTGACGCAATAATTAATGATACGGCACTCACTTTTTTGCTCCGAGCTAATCAAGTTAAGCTTGCACCACTTGAACAACCAGCCATCACCCAATCATATATCCAATTATTCAAAGGTCGTGGCTTATCTGCCCAACAAGCAGTTCGCATGTCACAATCTTCGATGGGATATCCATACATGTACCAATTACTGGGTGATTATATTTGGGAAAATGGTAGCAATCCCGTCCAAGAAAATGAATTAACAGACGCAATTTATATCGCTAAACAAGCACTTTTTCAAAACGTCTATGCCAAAGTCATTTCCGATTTGGCCCCCAAAGATCGTGAATTAGTCTTAGCGATTCAATCGCAAGGTGGAAAAAATGTTACCACGGAAATGCTCCGCGAAGCCACCGGTTGGGATACCAATAACTTAACCACCCACAAAGCAATGCTCAATCACTGGGGTGTGACGGCTAAAAGTGGCTATGGCTTAATTAGTTTCATCCTCCCTTATTTTTCAGAATTTCTAACTGAGTATTTTGATTAAAGCCCGATATATACTTTTTGACGATTGCTCATCGTGGATATGGAAAGTCACAGAGTAAGAGATAGTAAGATTGTTGATCAAAGAGTAAGAGACAGTAAGATTAAGCACGCAAAAAACGTCTGACCACCACAACATGGTAGTCAGACGTTTTTTCATTTTACTAATTTAATCCGGGATTAACCGTTCACACGTCCCAAGAAGTACTTCTTCTTACCACGACGCACGATGACGAACTTGCCATCGTACATTGCTGTTGGGTCAACGATGGCTTCCAAATCCTTGATTTGTTCACCGTTAATCCGGATGGCGCCATTTTCAACGTCTTCACGGGCTTGGCGTTTTGACTTATCCACACCGGCGTCCACAATGAAGTCGACGATGTTTTTAGGTTCAGCCGTCAAGGCAAAATCAGGCATGTTGGCAAAGCCTTGTTCGATTTCGCTAGCCGTCAATTCTTGGACATCCCCTGAGAACAACGCTGCTGAAATTCGTTCCGCTTCTTCAACCGCAGCTGGGCTGTGGACAAATGCCGTCACTTCTTGAGCCAAGCGACGTTGAGCTTCACGCTTGCCGGGATCAGTTGCCACCGCCGTTTCCAAAGCCGCAATTTCTTCGTGGCTCAAGAAAGTGAAGTACTTCAAGTATTTCACAACATCCGCATCCGCTTGGTTGTACCAGAATTGGTAGAATTCGTAAGGTGACGTCTTGGCAGCATCCAACCAAACTGCACCGCCGGCTGATTTACCAAATTTCGTTCCGTCAGCCTTCAACATCAAAGGAATCGTCAAGCCGTAAGCTTTGGCTTCTGAACCTTCAAGCCGGTGGATTAAGTCAGTCCCAGCGGTGATGTTACCCCATTGATCGGCACCACCAACTTGGATTTGGACGTCTTCTTCGCGGAACAAGTGCAAGAAGTCCACAGATTGGAGAATTTGGTAGGTAAATTCAGTGTATGAAATCCCAACTTCCAAACGTGAAGCCACAACATCCTTCGCCAACATTGTGTTAACTGAGAACAACTTACCGTAGTCACGCAAGAAATCAAGCATGCCAATTTTTCCCAACCAGTCGCGGTTATTGACCACGCGGAAGTTTTCCGTTCCAAACAAGTGCACCATTTGGCCCGTCAAAGCTGATTCATTGTGCATAACTTGGTCCATCGTTTGGAGAACCCGTTCAGAGTTACGCCCTGATGGATCCCCGATTGAACCAGTTCCCCCACCAATAACAATCACAGGCTTGTGCCCAGCTAATTGGAAACGTTTCAAAATCATGAAGGGAATCAAGTGCCCGATGTGCATTGAATCCGCCGTTGGGTCAATCCCAGCGTACAAGCCAACTTGCTTTGCGCCCAATAATTCTTCCATTCCTGCTTCATCGGTTAATTGGTTAATGGCACCGCGCCATTTTAAATCACTTAAAATTTCCATGCTGTCTAGCCTCTTTTCTTTTTATGTATCTTGCAAATGTGTTCTTACTGCATGTGGATAAATGTGGGTGAACGTGGGTGAATACGTTAGCATCAGGTACAACGGTTTGTTTTGTCCTACTCTTCAGGACAAGAAAACACGCTTCCAAACTAGCGGCGTGGCTAGAGTTTCCTGCTGACATGATACGCCAAACAATCTCTGGTTACATGACACTAGCCTTCCGCCCAGCAAACAAAAAGTCCTTAGAACGCCTGCCAAAAACAGTCATTCTAAGGACGAAAAATTCGTGGTACCACCTTAATTCACTACATCATTGTAGCCTCAAGTCGTCGGTAACGAGACGAACCGCTCATGCTCCATAATTGTAATTCATTCCTCGGGCTTGGTTAGTTTCCAGCGACCACTAACTTTCTGAACAAGCTGCCAAGTAACTACTCTGATTACTTCATTGCATGTAAAATTTTAGCACGTCCCCACCAAAAAAGCCACATCGCTGTGACTTTTCTGTAAAACTATTTACCACGGTTAGTTCCGCGACATAGCGTATTAACGTCCCGTAATTTTAACCCAGCCTCCACGTATTAGCGGAATTTATTTACAAGTTGCAGAATCTTATCACTAAAAACGAATACAATCATTTTGCTTTCCTTATACATTAAGAGTATAGTTACATTTGTTCTTGGGGAAGAGAACGGAAATGAGGGGATTTAATGATTTTCAAACGATTCGGCGCCAATTTGATTGGATTTGCCATTTTAGCTGCGCTTTTAAAACTCCAAGCGACCTATAATAAGAAGCATGAGACTAAGCACTGGCTTGATCCATGGTTTTTTTTACTCGCAGTGGTAGCGGATGCTGTAATCCTGCTGTATTGGAATATTGATTAATTTCGGCGCAAGTAAAACTGTGCTGTGTTTAACTGCTTCTACAATAACACCTGTGGGCTGGTTTAAATATACAAATTGAGTGAAGTTAAAAGTGGTCGTATACCTATCTTTGCCGTAGAAACAGGTTTATATAAGGGGCGAAAACGTAACTATTTCAACTTAAATGATTTAGCGCAATTAAAAAAGCAACGGCCATAGGCTCGTTGCTTTTTTATTAGAAATCAAACACATCATCAAGGTTTAGTGTTGTACCAGCAGTAAATGTACCAAAGTCTGCGAAAGAAACTATACGACCTGTGGTCATAATATTAACTCCAAATCCAACACTTTCATAGTCCCCCATCTGAGTTATTTCATGTGGTGCACTATCAGTCCATTGTTGCACTAAAGAAACAGCAATTTGTGTATCGGTCTTAGTTCGATTAAAACCGTCCACCCACAATGAGTTTTCTTGTTTGGCCGCCAAAGCAAGCCCTGATGAAATCAATGCTTTATTCATGTCCGTTTCATAATCATCGTGTCCCGCAGAAGTCAATTTTTGTGCACGCATTTCTGCGAATTTTTGTAAAAATTGATTGTTAATCAACGCTGTTTTACCATTTGCTGAACGATGTGTGTTAAGTGCTATCACTTCAGCTAATTCAATACCATTTTCACGATCTTTTAAAGTCCTCGAGAAATCTTTGTCTAGCTTACTGTATTTCCCATTAGTAAAATTAGACAAGTCAATCGCATCATCGCCATCAGTAGTTGCTTTGTTGAAATATAGAGTAGTTATTTTGCCGTTTGCACCAACATATTCACCAGTTGGGCTCACAATCGAGTTGTCTAAATTACGTACTTGATAGCTTTGATATGCACTGTCTACCGATGTCTTAAAGTGAGGCTCCACAAAGATATGTGCTGATGAATAATCGTCTACATACTTTACAACTTGTGAGCCATCCGCCAAGTTATAACGCAACTCGCGTACAGAACCATCGCCTTCGATGAATGCTTGCGCTGGTTTGTAGCTCCTGTCGTTCTTGTCAGTGTATGTGTATTGGGTATATTCCTTTGGTACATTTAGCCAACCAGTTGTACTGTCTGAATCAGTTGAGTGACTACTATTTGATTGGGCATTTCCGCTGTCATTGGTTGATTGCGTACTGTTATTTGTGCTATTCGAATTGGTACTTGAAGTGGTAGTTGTTTTATTACCAGAACTTTGCTCCTTCTTAGGTGAAGAAGGAGCAAATTTTAATGCACTGGCAGGCAAATACCCGGACATTTTGCCACTAACTTGATAGTAAATAACGGACTTTGTACCTTGAACCACCGTGAGTTTATTATACACGCTAAACTTGTAGCTACCCTTCAAATCGGTAATTTCGGTATGCTTCATGTTAGCTTTAACACCAGTCTTCGTACCTGAGAAACCGTACAATGTGTACCATTCATTGGTGTTGGCTAATGATGCACTCGCAGCCATATTCTTACTTGATTTAATGTACCATGCTTTTGGAGCACCTTTTGCTAATTGTGATTTCAATACATACTTTTTCAAGTTACTTACATAGTAATAAGTTACCTTCTTAGCACCATGTTTTAATTTAATTTGCTTCGTTACATACAACTTGTTGTGAAACTTATTAGCAACAGATTTTTTTGATTTCAACACTCGCGCGTGTTTTCCGCCTTTAATTGCTACTGCTGAACCATTGGCTTTTTTCAAGTGATATACCGTTTTGTGCATTTTCTTCGCACTAACTTGCGCATATCGGGTTGCTGCTTCAGTTGGCTTTTCGTTGGATACCATTACTGTTGATAAAGCAACTACTGACAACAATGCCATTGACACCATTTTCTTCATAATATACTTGTCCCCTAATATTTTATTGGTAGAATTGTGGTCTGTTCTTAATCGATAACAATATGTTATCACTATTATTTGGTTGTGCCTATCGACTGACGAAAAAAGGGCAACCGTCCTTTGGTTACCCTTTCCTTTAATTACTTAACCCGCAAGGCAGTTTTCCAAGCGCCAGGGTGATAAGCACTATAACGTACACCGCCTTCGAGATCTTGCAAAATCTGACCATGCCCTACATACATAGCAACGTGACCCCAGTGCCATACAATATCGCCCGGCTTAACCGAGTACAAACTAATGTGACGCATACGTGAATGTTGACTAGAGGTTGTAGATCCAATGTCTTGCTTACCTGCCAAAAGGTAGGCAAGTTCAGTAAAGCCTGCGCAATCAGTACCCGCAGAAAGTGTGTGTCCATTGTAAACATAACGACCATACTTCAATGATTTAGCTGCCTTAACAACACGAGTACGCCAGTTAGCGTGTGACTGAGTAGTGGAATTATTCACTTGTAGTGTGTCGTCGCCCAAAATAGTGCCGTTGTACTTAACTGCCTTAGCCTTAGTAGCGGAAGTTGACTTAGTAGCAAGACTTACGATGTTATCTGACCACTTAAAGTACAATGTATCATTCTTACCCCAGCCAACCTTTACACCGTTGATGGTCTTTGAATGCCCCTTAGAAATGATGTGATATGCAGGGTTGTTATAACCAGTTGCGTATGACGGGCTAACAATGTATACTTCGCCATTACGCATCATACGAATATCATATTCAGCGGAAGCGTTTCCTCGGTTATGTGTATAACGCGTTTGCTTAGTATTTTCAAAAACCAAATTGGCGTGGCGAATCTTCTTACCATTTTTTGTTTCTTGGTAACCAACGGTAACGTACTTTGATACAACCTTTTGTTGGTAAATTGGTGCATCATGATACTCCTGACCAGTGAGATATGATTCAGTCCCGTTAATCATGGCGTGCCCTTGTGGTTGAGCAACTACAAACACACCAGCAATCGCGATTGCTGCAATTGCAGACTTAAAAACCTTGTTATTCATATTGATTTTCCCTATTCCCCATATTTTTTGCTCTCTTTCCCTACAAAAAAGAACTTAGTATACTAAAACACTTTCCAAAGCGTTTAAACTAACAACGAATTATGTTGTAACATCATTTTCAAAGTCCGCCAGTACCTCCGCGCCCGTTTTACCAATCTTCTTACCACCCACTTCTAATGTATTGACCTTTTAAGTTGCAAAATCTCGATTAGTTGCGTGTACTAACATCGCTTGAGAAATACCTGAGGCTTTGTCTATTTCATATCGAGTTGTATTATTCTCTGCTAGATATTCGTCTAAATTCATAGGCGTTACCTTTCTTATTTAATCGACATTCTCATCATACTGCCATTTTCGGTAGCGAGCAATATCAAATTGGTAAAAACAATATTGGAACCACCAAACTAATACTAACTACATTATTTCATGATAATTGCCACTGCAATCGGTGCGACACCGTCCTTGTATCCTAATCCATTGCCGTAGTATAATCCAACCGTAATTTTCGTGATAGAGTTACCCATAAGGGCATACCAGTGGGCACCGGTATCATGTTTAACACCACTTGCATCGATATATCCTTTATCATCATTATATCGGAAGCCTTGGAATAACTCTGAAGCATCAGGATTATCCATAGCTAAATCTTCTGTATAAGATATCGCGCTACCATCTAAACGTATGTGTTGTAAGCCATTTTGGAACCCTTCATCTGCCCGTGTGTCCGAATAAGTCTGAATATTCGAGCTTTCATCCAATGTAACTGGTTGAAGGCCTAATGAAGCGCGATCCGCGTTGACCAATTGCAGAAATTGTTCTGTGAATAATGTCCGATTCGCTGCTACGAGTGTACTTATTTCATTAATTGATAGTTGACTCGTATCATATGTGTAGTAATACGTCTGTACGTTACTTGCGGGATCGTCCTTGGCTATAATCGTTTGATTTTTAGCAGTCGTTGAATATGGATGGATTGCGAGCGGTGTTACAGTTACGTTACTACCTACCGTTGTTGCTATTGTTGTATCAGGTGCGATTGTCGTGCCACTTTGGTCAACGTAATGTACGGTAACTGTTGTTTTTGCCGCTGATGTCGAACTACTTGAACTTGGTGCTGCGTCTTTAGTATAAGTTGGATATACATATTGACCCTTTTCTGCAGTGACTGTGTATGGAGTATTATTTGATGATGGTGTATATCCATCAACTGCCGGCCAATCCGCAAATGTACTCCCTACCGGCACGGTATACGCGTAGGCGTCGTCTGTAATAGATACTCCGCCACGATCCTCCGGAACAACGTAAATTTTTACCATTGCATTGTTTGTTGACGAGGGACTTGAACTATCGCTTGATGCGTTAGAATTATCTTTACTTGGCTGTGTGTCATTATTAATCGATGTTGAACTTGATACACCAGAATTTGATGATGTTGAACTCGTATCAACTACTGACGTTTCTGTATCATTTTTGCCGTAACTAACACTACTTGAGCTACTTGCTACTGGCGACGTGTGTGACGAACTTATAGCTACTGAACTCCTTGATGCGACACTAGAACTCGATGAGCTTGGTTTTGTAGTTGGTTTGCTTGGGGCAACGTATAATCCAGCTACCAGTTTTGTACTAGGTACATACCAACCATCTTTAGTCCGATAGTAGGTTGTCGCTTTTGTCCCGCTAATCAACACCACTTTCTTAAATCCACTTGCATTCGTGTTTATCGCAAACGTTTTTGAACCATTTTTCTTGGCATTCGCGGTAGCGCCGGTAGTAGAACCCAGCAGTTTAAACCCTGTGGTCGTTCCTTTGAAATGATACGTTCCACCAACTGCGTTTGCGATTTTAATCCATGTAGCAGTTGGTTGACCTGAAATAACTTGTGTCGCTAGTACGTACTTCTTTAAACCACTAGAGTAATAATAGACAATGCTTTTGCCTTTTTGTTTTAATGTGACTTTTTTTGAAATTGAAAAACTATTGTGGAAATAATTGCTAGTAGATCCCGTAGCTACCAACTTTCCCTTTTTCTTTGATCCTGTAATTTTGAATAAACTAATTTTTCCGCTCTTTGCGTGATATGCACCACTAGCTTTCGCTGTTGTCGTAATTTGTACTTCGGTCGTGCTGGCATCAACAGTTTTAGCCAAACTAACACTAATTGTCGATGCTAACAATACAATTGCTAATATAGGGTACATTCCTTTTCCTACTGCTTTTTTACAGTCCATTATGTGTATTCCTTTTGATTTTTTTATGATAGCAGTTAACCTGCCATAGAATCTATCGACCAACGAAAGAAAAATCACGCTACTATTGTCCCTAGTATTCACTTTGCGTGATTTATCCTTCTATTCAGTTCTGCTTAATACTTTATTTTACTCGTTTAAGTAGCTTAATGGAATACGGTGCCAGTTATTCTATCGTGGGATTCGCATTTCTGTAATTTTATTTAACAATACTCACATACCATGGAATATACCTTTGGCACTAGTTTGAGTATTATTCCTAACTAACGAAGTGGTAGTAAATTACTTGGCGGGCGCGGTCGCCGTTTCGCTCGCAGCTAATGCTTTCGGACCATTCATTACTGGTGCTGCCATGCTGACACCCAAAGTTGCCAACATGATGTAACCTTTAACGCGATTCAATTGTTTAGTAGTCATTTTCTTCATAGGCTGTTTTCTTCCTTTATGCTGAATAATTTTTTAGTGTTTTTCAATAATTGCATTTCAGTAATTTATGACTCAATGTTATGTTTCCAATAATCTGCATTTCTAAATGAGATGTCTCTCATTCGATGTAGTTAAATTTACGCCCATTTTCCCAATCTGTCGTTAAAGTAAACTCATGAAAACGCTTGCGTCACAGACGTTTCAAGGTTATGAAGAAAGTGTGCCCCCAGGCGAATTTAGATTAAAATTGTTACATAAAAGCGCTTATGATGATTAGTTTTTGTGGTTATTATGTATTTAGGTGGGCCGTAGCTAGTAGACTGAATAAAATTGGCCACTACGTGCCAGCAAATTACTTGGCGCACCACGCTGGAAGCGCATTGCCAAGCCAAAGTGCGGTCTTGGCAAACTCGGGTAAGCTGGGCTTCTAAGGAATAAATTCCTAAGAAGCCTCAGCTCACCCTCAGCGACGATATGTGTTACACACATATATCGCCCCAGTCGCGGTGTAAAGTCTCCGACCGCCAAGCAATTTGCCGGCCACTCCGTTAGTTAGTAATAACTCTCAAACTAGCAAAAAATTGTCGTTGTGCGTCGAATTGCGTTAAAAACCAACTAAGGCGCTGAAATAAATGGAACAAAAAAACACGCTCCTGCTGATATGATCATTCAGCAAAAACGTGTTTCATAATATTTATTCTACTTATTAAAGCTTGGCAAAAGCTTGTGCCAAATCGGCAAGCAAGTCTTCGATGTCTTCCACACCAACAGAAATCCGGATTAATTCGTCAGCGATACCGTTTTGTAAACGGATTTCACGGGGAATTGAACCGTGGGTCATGACAGCTGGTACTTCAATCAATGATTCGATACCACCAAGTGATTCTGCCAAAGCAAACAACTTCGTACTTTCAACAAAGGTCTTCGCACTCAAGCCAGGTTGAAGTTCAAATGATAACATCCCACCGAAGCCACGCATTTGCTTCTTAGCAACTTCGTGATCTTCAGTGCCAGGGTGACCAGGATAGAAGATCTTCGCAACTTTATCGTTGTTAGCTAAGTATTCATACACAGCGTGGGTGTTTTCATTGTGGGCGCGCATCCGCACACCGAGCGTCTTGATTCCGCGTTGAACTAAGAATGAATCTTGAGGTCCAAGCACACCACCGATTGTGTTTTGGAAGAAGCCCATCTTTTCAGCATCTTCGTCAGTCTTAACAACTACCAAACCAGCAACGACGTCTGAGTGTCCGTTCAAATACTTCGTTGCTGAGTGCAACACAATATCAGCGCCTAATGGCAATGGATTTTGGTTGTAAGGTGTGGCAAAAGTGTTATCCACAATCAACTTAGCACCATAGCGGTGAGCAACTTCAGCAACCGCAGCAATGTCTGAAACGTGCAACAATGGGTTAGATGGTGATTCCAAGTAAACCCCACGCGTGTTAGGTTGCATTGCTGATTCAACGGCTGCCAAGTCAGCAGTATCCACTTCTGTGAAAGTATATCCAGCAGGCTTCAATACCGTGTTAACCAAACGGAAAGTACCACCATACACATCGTTACCAATGATAAAGTGACTACCTGGTTCAAAAGTTGCGAAAACAGTGTGGATCCCAGCCATCCCAGAACCAAAGGCAAAACCAGCGGTACCTTCTTCTAAGTCAGCAATCAATGATTCAAGTGCTGCCCGAGTTGGGTTACCAGTCCGTGAGTATTCCCACTTTGGTCCGCCACCCAATACCTTTTGGTGGTATGTTGACGTTTGGTAGATTGGTACGTTAACGGCACCAGTAAATTCGTCTTCTGAAATTCCGCCGTGAATCACTTTTGAATTAAAGTTCATTTTATATCCCTATTCCTTTATATCGATACGCTGCGCTTGCCAAATCACGCAATTACTGCATACTATTGTAACTTACTCACTTACTAATTATCAATATAAGAAATCGGTTTTACTGGAGTTTTTATTCCACGCAAACATTATCAGCCTGCCCAAACATTAATTACGCTCGTGCTTTAAGACATATTGCGTGTTGCGGGAACCACCAATTTTGTAGATTGCACCTTGTTCTAATAAATCTTCAATCACGCCCCGGCGCTTAGCATAACTAGGTTCAATCACTTCAAAGGCCTTCATTGATTGCGGCCCATCATTTAACATGACCACATATGGCATTTGCTTTTCATTTAATACTTCCCCTAATTCGTCAACGTAACCAATTTTCCAGAATTTAACAGTTGTGCCATCAATATCACTAACGAGTTCGGGTTGCTTTAAGTCAAATTCCTTCGCAATTTGGAAAACATTACGGCCACCATTGCCATATGATTCAACAATATTGGCCCGGCGAAAAATATTCATCATCACCTGATTGCGTGGATCCGATTTGCCACCAGTTTTATAGCGCCATTCAGAAACCCGCAGCTGACCGGGGTTACTAAACTCAAAATAATCATCGTACGACTTAATCATAACTCTGCCTTGACCACCGGTATAGCTAGCATGCATTAATGTGTTTGCTAGCAATTCACGCACGACCGACAGTTTCACTTCCGCATCATCACGCCGCATGCCCGTCACTGGGTTAATCGCGAGTGGATTATCAGTCCGGGCCTTAATATCGTTATAAACATCCACATAAAATGAAAATACATTTTGAACCGTATCAACGCCACTACCGGTAACAATCCGTTTACGATACCCCCGTGAAGCGGCTGTTGGTGTTACGGAATAATCTAAAAAGAAATTTGGGAATTTGGACGTGATGCTACGCCATTTGCCAACCATTAATAAACCACCCGCAGTTAGGTACCGATTATTATCCGTGGCACTCCGCAATGTATCGGTAATGCCAATTTCATATGCAAAATCAGCATCACTCAAATTCTGCATACGATTAGTGGGTTCCAAACTCAATATTTTTCCTTTTAAAATCGCGAAAGACTCCATATCGACATCCGCTTCAAAAGTAAAAAATTCTAAAATATGATTATCTTGATTTTCGGTGGAATCAGCAATCATGCGATTAATTTCGGCTTGCGTTAACCGTTGGTCGGCATCGCCAATTCGATAGTAAGCTTCCAATAGGTTACCTTTAATAAATACCGGCTTATCCAGACTTCCCACCCGTGGTACGGTTATTTTAATTACATTATGTCCTTCAACGTTAATAATTTGGGCATCAACCGTTGTCATTGCCGTGTATGAGACTACTTTTTGGCTGTGCGCATTGGTTACGAAATCTGCTAAAATTTGATCCGCGTTTTTTACCCCAACTGTTTCAAAATGTCCTTTTTTATTTTCAGCCACACCAAGGTAGATTGTCCCCCCATCAGTATTCAAAAAAGCACTATATGTTTCCCAAACTGAAGCTGGCAACCCACCCGTTGCCGTTTTATATTCTGTATGTACATCTTCGCGCGCCCATTCCATCACTATCACCCCCCATTATTTGCCCAAGCTACTTTTCTCGTTAATTATACAACATAAATAACGAGAAATGCAACTTTCTCGTTTTATCAAACAAGAACTTCGCATTTGTGCCATTACGGCCAAATTTATCGCCGAATGCATGACACTCAATATCGATTGTGCTATCCTTAATTCATCTAAAACACTCGCTACGAGGAGAGAAAAAATGGCTGAATACCAATTTTTAGCACCATTTACTTTGCGCAATGGTGTCACAATTAAAAACCGGATCGCAATGGCACCAACGACTTTGCGTTCTTCACTTTACGATGGTTCTGTCTCAGATAATGAGCTCGCATTTTACGATTTGCGGGCCGGCGCAACTGGCTTGATCGTAACTGAAGTGGCCAACGTGAACGCCCTTGGTAAAGGCTTTGAAGGCGAAATTTCAGTTGCCGATGACGATATGATTCCCGGTTTAGCTAAACTAGCCGGCACCATCAAAGCTAAGGGCTCAAAAGCAATTTTACAAATTTTCAGTGCTGGCCGCCAATCTTCTGTGGCCGTTTTACGCGGTCAACAACCGGTGAGTGCTTCAGCAGTTGCCTTTCCCCGCGACCCAAATGCAGATGAACCGCGCGCTTTAACCGAAGCTGAAATTTTGCAAACAATCAAAGACTTCGGTGACGCTACCCGCCGGGCTATCAAGGCCGGCTTTGATGGGGTGGAACTCCACGGTGCCAACCTATACTTGCTCCAACAATTCTTCTCACCTGACGCGAACCGTCGTGAGGACCAATGGGGTGGCAGCCTTGAAAACCGAATGCGCTTTGGTTTAGCGGTCGTTGATGAGGTAGCTACGGTTATCAAAAACGAAGCCGACCGCCCATTTATTCTCGGTTATCGTCAATCACCTGAAGAACCAATGAATCCAGGGATTGAAATCGCTGACTCACTTGCGATGGCAAAAGTCCTGGCGGATAAGCCCATCGACTACTTACACCTTTCATTGAAGGACGCCTTCCAATCACCTTTCAAAGACAAAACGGACCAAGAAGCCATCCTCGACAAATATTTGGCCATCTTGCCAGCAGACTTGCCGTTGATGATTGCCGGTTTACTCCGGACCCCGGAACAAGTCGAAGCGTTAATTCAACGCGGTGTCGCCTTTGCAGCGCTAGGTCGTGAATTAATAGTCGAACCTAATTGGGGTGAAAAAGTTATCGCTGGCGACGAAAAAGCTATTCGCTATGCCTTGTCACCAAGTGATACTGAATTATTGAACATCCCTCACAGTGTGGTCACATGGTTATACAGTCGTTTCAAGAATGGTTTGTCAGTCACAACCGACGAACAATACGATATTAATGATCCTGCTAAGTACTACAAGGGTTAAAATTTTCCATAGCAAAAAGGTCGAATCTACCTGCGATTCGACCTTTTTTATTTATAAATTTATATTTTTCCAACTCACGTCAGATGGAATATCTCCGTTTATATCGTTCTACCAATTAACCGACTTAATCCGTCGTAATCACACTCTGTTGAATGTGCCCACGGATATTCCGGCGCCGTGCTTCGCGGTAAAAGTAGAAAAATTTTTGCCGAGCTAATGCGGTCCGCGCTTGAATCATGCGCCCGTCATAGTTGCTTTCAGTCATCGCCCGTTCAGAAGCGCGAGCATCGTCCCAATCAGACTTCGCTAAATCAACTTGATCCATTAGCATGTCATCATATTCTTTACGCAAGCCACTGAATTTTTTCTTTTTATTAAACATTACAACTCAGTCCGCCCTTCAACAGCTTTAATCAAAGTCATTTCGTCAGCATAATCAATATCACTACCGACCGCCAAACCATGAGCGAGGCGCGTAACTTTGATACCGGCGGGCTTCAAGAGCCGTGACAAGTACATCGCCGTGGCTTCACCTTCTGAATTGGCATTCGTGGCAACAATCACTTCAGTAATCGCTTCGTTCGTTTGCAAACGTGTCACTAAGCTAGCGATATTGATATCATCGGGGCCTTTTCCTTCAAGCGGCGACAGCACCCCATGCAATACGTGGTATAAACCATGATATTCACGGGTATTTTCCATTGCCATCACGTCTTTAGCTTGTTCCACGACCAAAACCTCAGTTTGATCACGCGTTGGATCCGCACAAATTACACACGGATCGCTTTCCGTGATATTCCCACAGATACTACAAAAATGCAGGTCACGCTTGGCAGCAATCAACGCTTGGGCAAATCCCGTCACGTCTTCTTCATCCATGCCCAACGTAAAAAACGCCAGTCGCGTTGCGGACTTTTGCCCAATCCCGGGGAGTTTAGTGTAGCTGTCGATTAATTGGGCGATTGGTTCTGGGTATTGCATAACGGTTGCTTCCTTTCTTTTTCGATGTCGCTTAAACGGTCAATTATTATCTTAATATCATACCATATTTAGCGAAATGAAAAAGGTGCGGGAATCAAATCTAATTGTAGCCAATCCATCTCAACATTCATTTCTTATATTCACATCTACATAAAAATAGCTTAACCGCGCGTGTTTCAGCACTTAGTTAAGCCATTTCAGGACTGAATTATACCCCATATTCTTTAATACCCTGCATAGAAAAAGGATTGAGGGATAATTGGACATGACCAAGGCTTACTTCTTAATACTTGCTGAGTATTCATTCATTACATATATACCTAATTTAGAATTCCGCTGTTCTTCATCTTCATTCAAAATATATTCTGACATTGCACTGCGCGCATCAATATCGTATAACAAATTAGCCATTAATTCATAATAGCGATCAATTACAACTCTTGTGCATTGAGCAATCATGTCTTTTAATGAAACATATTCTTCAACAGTACCCCACAAGAAGATTGCCAACACTGCTTTTTCGACCGATGTTCGTCTAATATCTGATATTGATTTAACGGCAATATTTCGAATTTTTTCTATATTTCGCCCATCGTCAACATAGTCACCCCAATAATCAGAAGCATAGAGAATTTCCTTTGCTGTTGGGTAATTCATAAACCTAATCTTTCTTGTATCAGTATGCTTTACTAACTGTTCCAACGAAACGTTAACTCGATCTTTGGGATGTTCTTCAAGCAACCATCGATAATCTTCAATTCCAATTCCTTCAATAACCTCACCATCAAGGAATGCAGCTTTTGCTTTATGATGTCCATCAATAACATGCGTCATAAACCCATAAGGAAACATTTCAAGAATTCTCCCTTTATACTCGCGGCGTCGATACTTCTCAACGGTTTCAGTATTAATAGAGGAACTATTTTGCGTTGGAATCAAGTATTGGGGCCAAACATCCATAAAGTTACCATCTTCATTTGGTTGCACGCTAGCAGTTATATCTGCGTAATCAGACTCATTCTGAAATAATTCATTTTCCCCGTTTGTAGGAATCAACCATCTATTCGAAATTTGATACACACTTGGTTCCATCATTAATAACAATGGCTCCAAAGTTTTTATTATTTCTCCAAATGTTGAATCCTTATTTTCCGTAACCTTACGATAGGGTATTAATATGTCTTCTAGTGCTTTGCGATCAAGATTGGTTACACGTCGCAATGTCCAATCCATTGTATCCGTGTCGTAATCAGTATGTGCCTCCACAAAAGGAACATCATCTAATGATATTGTCCGGTCAACTTCTAAAGCATCATAACCATGTGACCTACTTCTTGATGTGATTCGAGGCTTGCTACCTTTCACTACAGCATAGACACTTTCACATAATTTGTTTTCTGGATATTCTGATTCACCTGAACGAATAAAGTATTCAATCCTTGGTTCAACCAACTCCATAATTGATACCAAGAAAAATGAATCCCAAATTGATCGACCATGAAACTTATGCCGCAATATTGACTCCACATCATCAGCCTCGAATCTAATCCCATAATATGGACTTCTTTCAATAATCCAATTGTTTCTTGGCCTAGTAATATAATACATATATCCATTAAATTCCACCTGAATGTTCTCACCCAATTTCATCCAGTCAACTAACTGATTGAGACTACTTAACGGATAAAGAAATACTACATCAGACATGCTTACAATTGATTTACTTTCAGTCCGAGAATCCAGCACCTTTATAGTTTTCTCAGAATCATCAACATCAAAAACATCCCCAATCACGCTGTGACCGTCCCGGAAAACAGCTCGAATTCTATGATTACGGTATTTTTCCAAATCACACCATTCGTGCGTCTCATCTAGCGATAATTCTGTTAAGGCGCTGATTGATGAAATATTCTCATCATTAACTGTCCGATCTCCGTCAAGTGTTATCATATAATTCGGTTGCCAATCATACTTAACAACAAGCCCAGCAAATCGTGTACCATCATTCTTTTTTACATAAACTCGCTGACCGACAAGTCTATATAGCAAATCAACATTGTACATAAGGCACCTCCATGAAAGTTATTTACTTCTATTATACCAATTAATTCTTCTTTCACTGCTTCACAAAAAAGGTATGACCCAAACATGAACCATACCATAAAATATCGAATTGAATAACCGGGATAACAAAGGGTTCTCATAACGTCAATATCCATCGTAACTTTAATTGATGAAACCCGCATTAAATCAATCTTTTGCTCAAATCTACAATCAAATATCACCGAATTATTGTAGATTCTGGATATTGTATAATGGCTTCTTCCTTTCTTTTACGATGTAGCTTAAACGGTCAATTACTGGCTTAATATCGTACCATTTATCAGCAAAATACGGACTAATCTCGCCATTTCTTGTTAAGTATAAGTTGCTGTTACTGTTAGCTCAGAGGGAAGTGGAAATCTATACCAAACAAAACTGGCAAACTAGCAAACATTTTATAATCACGCGATGCGTATTACTAGGGGTGATTAATCTGCTGGTGCTTTTAATTGATAGATTTTGGTGTCGAAAACCGAACTTTGATTGGCCCACAGAAGACTGTTTATCGCTTAATCTTAGGACACAAGGAATTGCATATGTCAAAAGGTCAAAAAATGCGGACGATGTTTTGGCCTTTTAAAATTAATTCGTAAACATCTATTCTGCAACTGGAAAATATGTCGATTTTAACACTGTTTAAGTCGTTCTACCGCTACTTCATATTATCTTTTATTTTTCGTTCATTCATAGTATCTACCAAAAAATTAATTAGTGTTGTCGTTGCTCCCACTGCCAATTCGGCGTAGCGCGCCGGCAATTGTACATACTCATCACCATGTCCATGACCTGTTCCAAATTTATTTCTAAGCAAATTCATATTTTCTGCAACTTGGCTTAGCGAACCCAATATTTTTACGGATATTTTGCCTAGTTCATCATTTCTATCTTGACTAGCAGTATTGAGCTCGAGCACATCCACAACTTTTTTGTAGAGCTTTGTCATATCATCACGCTTAGAATCGTATGTCACATTCATTTCAGTCAGGACAAGCTTATACGTACTTTCTAGAAGATCTTTTGCATTTCCAATCGCAGCATTCGGATCATTACTTGAAACTTCAATCATCCGATCTATCCGTTTATTAATTTCAGCATGTGACAAGTTGTCCCTTATCTCCTCAACAAATAAAGGTACACGTTTCTCGTTTTCCGCCAAAATGGCTTTAATTTTCGGATACAATCCAGTCCAATCACTATTGTATGTATCCTTACCTTTAAATCCAATTTCATAGTATTTAACCAAATCATTGGAAAGTTTTATTATTAACTTATCGTCACTTTCTCTAATAAACTTCGCAATTGACTTTGCCTTAGAAAGTCCGTACATTGTTTTAACGGCAATTCCAATACTATCAGTTGTAAAATCATCAAGTGTTTTATCTGAAAAATCAAACAAGTAACCATCACCATTGTTAAAAAATTGAATCAAATATGCTTTATCCTCTGTGCTTAACATATTTTTTATTCCTCCGTTTTTATCATGACGCACTTGCATTCTAGCTTTTGTATCCACTAACTTTCTCTATTATCAATAAAATTATGTACCGGGAGCTAGCCAAACACTAGCTCTCTGTAGTTAACTTTCGTTCAACGCCATCTTTTCTGCCTGTTCAACAACTGTATCAACAGCTTCAACAGCAAAATCAGGTGGATATCCAAATTCACGCAATAACTTCTTAACTTCACGACGCATCAACGCTTTAACATTTGAACGCCGAGTCCAGTCAGTACCAGCATTCTTCCGAACACTCTTCACTAACTCGCTTGCAAGTTGATGGAGTTTTTCTTCCCCCATCTCTTCAACAGCACGATCATGGTCAGCCAATGCATCATAGAAAGCAACTTCTTCGGGCGATAGTCCGAGTTCTTGTCCTTCTTGCTTTGCTTCATTAATTTCCTTTGCCATTTCAATCAAGTTACGAATGGCAATTTCAGTTGTTAATCCGCGAGCATTATACAATTCGATTGCAGCTTCCAATGCTTCTTGAAATTTACGTGCCTTAATCAAATTACTACGTGACAACGATTTAACTTGCCCCTTCAACAACCGTTCAAGCAAACTAAGGGCAGTATTTTTTTCAGGCAATTGCTCAACTTCAGCCAGGAAAGCATCCGATAGTAAATTAAGCTCAGGACGATCGAGCCCAAGCTCCTCATACAGATCGACAACATCTCCAGGAATAATTGATTTATCAAGTAATTGTCGCATGCGGTAATCAATTTCCCTTTCGCTCATTGCGCCAGTAGTTGCCTTCAACTTGATAATTGCGTTCTTCAAGGCAACGAAGAAAGACATCTCATCTGCGATGTCTTGTGCATCAGGCTGTGTAGCTACTAGTGCAAACGCACGCTGCAGTTGGGTGACTGTATCAAGATACCCTTTTTGTTCCTCATCATTCAATGCAGTTAACTCATTAAGCACTGTACGTAAAGTGTGCATCCGCATACTACGATCTGAAGAATTGAAATCAGCATAATCAATACCATACAAATAATCGCGAGTGATTATTTGATATTTTTCAAGCATTACGGCGAGTGCTTTTTCAATACTGATACCGGTCTGCTTTTGGTCAGATGGAGAGTATTGTTTCAGTGCTTGCTTCAAATCATCGGCAATTCCCAAATAATCAACAACTAATCCATTTTCTTTATCACGAAACACACGGTTAACGCGGGCAATTGCTTGCATTAAGTTATGACCGTGCATCGGCTTATCAATATACATAGTATTAGTAGCGGGTGCATCAAATCCCGTAAGCCACATATCGACAACGATAACAATTTGTAGTTCATCATCATTATCTTTCATCCGGCGTTGTAGCTTAGCGCGATCTTTTTTTGATGTATGGTGCGCAACTAGCTCAGCGTCATCCGAAGCCGCCGCTGTCATAATAATTTTTATTTTACCAGAATCAATATCATCTGAATGCCACCCCGGACGTAATGCAATAATTTCGTCATAAATTTTAACTGCGTTACGCCGTGACATCGCAACAATCATCGCCTTACCGAATTCTTGCTGTTGTCGTAACTCAAAGTGGTCAACAAAATGTCTTACCAATTTTTTTACACGCGGCGTAGCACCAGCTATTGATTCTAACCGAGTCAATTCTTGTTTACGCTTTGCATTCGGATCAACATCGCCATCAGTATCGTATGCAAGTCCCGCTTCGTGAAGTAAGTCATCATATTGTTTTTGCGCATGTTCCTCCATCGTTAATGGTATGACGTGGCTTTCGTAATAAATCTTAACAGTTGCATGGTCAGCAACTGCTTGTGTCATATCATAGACGTCAATGTAGTCACCAAATACAGCTTGTGTCGATTTATCAGATTGATCAATCGGTGTACCCGTAAAACCAATGAATGAGGCATTAGGTAAGGCATCTCGGAGATATTTTGCGTATCCATACCGAGTACCATTTTCACCGGTATACTTAGATGTTAAACCGTATTGACTACGGTGAGCTTCATCAGCCATGACAATTACATTTGAACGATTAGTCAAAACTGGCATTTCTTGTTCGCCATTCAATGTATCTGGGGCAAACTTTTGAATAGTCGTGAATACAATTCCGCCAGCATTGACTGATAATAAGCGTCGCATATCCTCACGCCCAGTTAGACCTAACTCTTCCTTAGCTTGACTTGGGACTTGCCCCAAAAAATCACTCGCAGCCCCGAAAGTTCCTGCTAATTGGTCATCCAAATCATTACGGTCATTAATCACAACAATTGTAGGGTTATTCAATTCGCGAGCAACAATCCCTGAGTAGAAAACCATTGATAACGATTTTCCAGAACCTTGTGTATGCCAAACGACACCAATTCGATTATCATCTGGATTTTCAATAGTCCGCCGTGTCGCCGCAATGGCTTTATTGACCATATAGTATTGATGATAGGCTGCTAAAATTTTAAAAGTCTTATCGCCATCTTGTTCAAAAATAATGAAATTTTTAATGATATCAAGTAACGTCTTTGGTTCCATCATTCCCCGAATTAGACTATCAAGTTGTAAGCCTGCCATGGTAACACCGCTCACTTCATCCGGTAAACGCCACTGCATAAACCGGTCTTCACCAGCAGTCAATGAACCAGCGCGTGCGCTAATACCATCTGAAATGACCAGAATTTCGTTGTACTGCATATAATTGTCAATTTCTGCCTTATAGGTTTGAAATTGATTCCACGCATCTGAAATACCGACGTTTTCGTTGTCTAAATCTTTAAATTCAAAAGTGACTAATGGCAATCCATTAACAAATAATGAAACATCAGGACGACGCTCATGCTCGCCTTGCTTCATCGTAAACTGACTAGTCGCAACAAAATCATTTTGACCTACATCCTCAAAATCAATTACCCTCAAAGTCAATGTCCGAGTTTCTCCAACGATTGAGCGTTTAATCTTTGCACCACCAATAATCAACCTGTGTAAAAAGTGATTATTAGTCATCATGTCCGGACTATCTGCCAGCTGTTCAAATTGTTTAACCGCTTCGTCATAAACATCTGTATCATACCCGGGATTAAATTTTTGCAGTGCGCTATATAAACGTCTACGTAAAATTGGCGTTCGGTCATCACCATTTCGTTCATCATTGATTGTCGGATTTGGATTTTTATAATCATGACTACGATATGTCGCGTAACCAAGTGTTTCCAACAAGTCGAGTGCTTGTTGTTCAACATCGTCTTCGGATGTGTATGATTTTATGCTCATTTTCTTACCTCCTCTGTTTAGTTGTTGCTTGCTGAGTAAATGATAATTTAGCTGAGCTGTCACGAGCTCAATATGACCACATGTTTGCTACATCTGAGCTACATACTGGCGTACTTTCAGATATTTCAGATATTGTGATGGGCCAGTCGCCAAAAAGCGATACCTACAACAATGATGCCATTGGTCTACCACTCCTGAATGGTGCCGCTGACTTTAAAAATGGAAAAATAGAAGCCCATAAGTACACATCTGATCCAAAGAAAGTAGTCCGACCTGGTGATTATATCTTTGGCGTTCGCGCAACTATCGGTCAAACCACAAAAGTTTTCCAAGAATATGCAACTGGCCGTGGAACAGGTAGCGCTAGACCTAAAGAAGTATATCTTGATGAGTATCTTTTCTTTGCCTTGCAAGATACATTTACATGGTTTTCACAAACTGGTTCAGGGAGTGTGTATATAAACATTTCAAAGAGTGATTTCCATAGCTTTGAACTTCAAATTCCAGACACTAATGCTTTACTCAAGTTTCATGAATCAATGAAACCGTTACTCGATAAAACATATCAAAACAATGCTGAAATCGCTGACTTAGAGGCATTAAGAAACGCGTTATTGCCTAAATTGTTGTCCGGTGAAATCCAGTTGAATTAAGCAGCTAAATTATCATTTATCCCTTTATTCAATTTTATTTTTGAATCCATGCCATCAAGTAACGTAATAATTTTTCTTTGTGTATCCAAGCTAGGCAAGTTAAACTCATATCCCAACAACAGATCTGTTTGAACACGTTGCCGTCCTGATGTACCCGTCATAGACTTAATAGCTAAATCTCTAAATTCTGGCGTTGTCGCCAAGTAATAGATGTATTCATTCAAAATAATGTCTTTTTTGGGTCGAAAAACTAAAAATTCGGTCGATCCAACAGCAACCTCACCTTGATGTAAGGTATCCACATACGCCGTTTTTCCATTTTCCAATGACGGCGTTATTCTTGCCATTAAGGTGTCACCATTACGAAATTTTACACCACCGGTAAATTTTGTAATTTCGTACGCTTTTATATACTTAGTAAATGTTTCAACACCATCCATTGGTAACTTTTTTGAAAGTGCACCTTTCTTTATTGTTTCCTTTGGATTTACATCTATCACATCATTAAATTGAACAGTTGTCATTTAAAATCCTATCCTATATATTTTCTATGCGCATTCTTCACATTGGTCTGATTGACCAGCGCGTACTGCATTGTTGTATCTATACGAACATGCCCTAACAATCGTTGGACTTGTTCCACGGGCATTCCCTTATCAATCGCACGCGTTGCTAACGTGCGCCTGAATTTGTGCGGATGTAACTTATTTATTTTAGCGTTAATTCCAAGTTCCTTAACAATTGATTCAATTGCATTGATGGTTAACCTACTGTTTGGTTGATATTTTGAAACAAATACAGCATCACCATTGTCTTTTCGCGTGCCCAAGTATTGCATTAAATGCAACTTAGTCCGTGCATCAAAGTATATTTCACGCTGACTATTTCCTTTACCAAGCACAATACTTGACCGTTCTTCAAAATTAACGTCACTAATATTCATTCGAGCTAATTCACCAACACGAATACCAGTGGATGCAAGCATTTCGATAATTGTTAAATCACGAAGATTATCAGCCGTATCACGGAGCACTTCCATTTCTTCATCCGACAATGCTTCTTTAACAACCTTCATCGTTTTTACTTTGTGAATGCGTCGGACAGGACTCTTACTGATATAATCTTCATCTTCCAACCACGAAAAGAAGCTAGACAAAATACGCCGAATATTATCAATCGTAACTTTACTAGATCCATTGGTTTCTTGATAATCAGCCAAGTATCTTCTTAAGTCATCAGTACTAATCAACTTAATCCACTTTTCCACAGAACTATACATCTTTGTAATAGTTGAATGGTAATATGCTAATGATTTTTCAGAACACCCTTCAACTCGCTTAGCCGCAATAAACAACCGCACAAAATCGGTATTAGTCATTTCCGGGTGTGGCAGTTTCATGGTCACATCTACTCCATCCAAATGTTTACTAAGCGACTTACCTAACCTTTCAATTAACGTATCTGTCATTAGTTCAGCCATATCATCAATAACATTTTGAATCAGTTCTTCTTTCATTGTCACACTCCGTGGTCTTAATGAAAAAAGTATACCGACAATGTGTGTCCAATGCTAAATGATAATTTAGCTGCTTAGTCTAGATCAATTTTGCCAGCTAAAAGTTTAGGTAAAAGAGAATCACGAAGTACGCTTAAATTTTGATTCATTTGATTATTTGCATTTATTTGCATAAACATGGGTTCTAATAATTTTCCAAATTCAACGTTGGCGCGAAAATTGGGTAATTCAAGTTCAATCCCACCAATATCCTGTGGTCTCACTGCGGGATAAGTTGATGTGCTTCCTTCTGCTATTGCCTGCAAACCTTTAACAATTTGATTATCTGTTAATAATACAAATAAATGGAATGGACTAATTTTGTCCGTATTAGCAGTTATGGTTGTGAAACCTGTTGAAACTAATAGATTGTCATCTGGATTTAGCATTATGCCATAGTGCTTTTGATTTGGACGCACTGTTGAATACACAATGTCTAAATTCTTTATATGACGCCGTGCTCGACTTGGTATTTTTTCTAACATTGGATTAAGAACCTGAATCTCATCGATACTATTTTCAGTTATATTTGACGTGTCCAAGTATTGAATGGTAGCTAAAAGTTCAGCTTTCTTAGCACTAACACTATTCAATGCGGCAAGTTCATCAATTGTGTACGCTTGTAATTCGCTTAAGTGTTCTAATTTAAATTGACCAACTAACGTGGATGACAATTCAAGTAAATTATCATTTATCCGCCGATTCAGTTGGATTTTATGATTAAATAAAAAGAGAGTTTTGGCAATTGATCGCTGAATTTCAAATGATGGAATTTCAAATTCAAATTCCATTATAGCTTTCTTATCCCCACGCGGCATTTTAGTTCCTTTTACCGAACCCATCACACGATTAAAAAACTCATCTTGAAAAAGTAACCAGAAAAGATACTCTGGCAAAACTATTTGCTCATTTGCACGAAAGTTGAGAACATCAGCGGAATTACCACCATTTTCAGTTGCAAACCAAATTTTTTTGAAATATGGTCGAATATTTGAAATAAGAATGTCTTTAGGTTTAAACTTTGTTACCTTCCCAGTGTCTGGAAGCCTAGTTGCTATTCCCTTCCCTCCGCGATTTGGTAGAAGATTTTCAGTACTAACATAATTTTCAATCGTAATTTCTGAAACTCCAACTTTGTCACTTACATAATACGCAATCTCAGAAAGCTTAAATTTCATAACCAATTCCCTTCAACGCCTTCCGAATTTGTTCTTCAAGCTCAGCGGATTGTTTGAATTGTTCTGAAAGCTCACTAGCAAGGCGAGTCATTTTTTCTTCAAACGGTTCGCCATCGTCCTCTACTTCAGCTAATCCAACATAGCGACCAGGCGTTAATACATAATCATTCTTAGCAATTTCGTCCAATGTAGCCGCCTTAGCGAATCCTGCAACATCTTCATAGTCTTGTCCATTCGTACCCTTGTATGCATGATACGCATCTGCAATTTTGGCAATGTCCTCACGAGAAAATGCTTTGTGAGTGCGGTCAGCCATGAAACCTACATTACGTGCATCAATAAATAAAGTTTCACCCTTACGATTACGTTCATCAGATGATGTTTTGTCCATATCGATAAACCAGAGTGACACTGGAATTTGAGTTGAGTAAAACATTTGTCCTGGCAACGCCACAATTGCATCAATTTTATCTGCATTAAGAAGCGCTTTACGAATTGCATATTCTTCCTTAGTTGACGTTGAAAGTGCACCATTGGCTAAAACAAATGCCGCCTTACCATCTGGTGTCAGCTTGCTTACAATGTGTTCAATCCAAGCGTAATTAGCATTATTTTCAGGCGGTACCCCGTAAGTCCAACGAGCATCTTCCTTCAGTCGATCACCACCCCACTTTTTCAAATTAAACGGTGGGTTTGCTAAAACATAATCAAAGCGTACCCCCTTGTGCAGATCATTCAAGAAAGTGTCACCTTGTTGCGGGCCAAAGTCATTATCAATGCCACGAATAGCTAGATTCATCTTTGCTAATTTCCAAGTAGTTGGGTTTGCTTCTTGACCATATACAGACAAGTCGGCAATATTCCCTTGATGCTCCTTAACAAATTCTTCAGATTGTACGAACATACCACCTGAACCAGCCGCAGGGTCATAAATTTTACCTTTATATGGTTCAATCATTTCAACCAATGTACGAACGATTGAACGTGGTGTGTAGAATTCTCCACCGTTTTTTCCTTCTGCACTAGCAAATTGACTCAAGAAAAATTCATACACACGACCAAGTACGTCATTCTTGCGTGATTCTTCAGTACCAACTTGGATGTTAGAAATCAGATCAATAACAGCACCAAGACGAACTTTGTCTAAATCATCAGAAGCATAGTTTTTTGGTAGAACACCCTTGATTTGATTATTTTCTCGTTCAATCGCAATCATCGCCTTGTCAATAACATCACCAATTTCAGGTGTTTTAGATGCCGCATCAATTACAGACCAACGTGCTTCTTTAGGTAGCCAGAAGATGTTCTTTTCAAGATATGCGTCTTGATCTTCAGAATCTTCTGGATAATCACTGTTCAACAATTCTTGGTAACGTTCTTCAAATGAATCTGAAACGTACTTCAAGAAGATTAATCCAAGCACCACATTACGATACTCAGAAGCGTCCATGCTTCCACGTAATTCATCTGCGGCAGCCCAGAGTTGATCTTCAATCTTTAATTCTCCACTTTGTTTAGCCATGTATTATCACCTTTTTATTTATATACTCATTTATTTACATTTCATTGAAATAAAGTTCAAAAGTAATGGTGTATCTACGTCTAGTAGAATACATCCTGTTAGAGTTTATTTAACAAACCCAAAATTTTTATATCTAAATTTTCAATTCTAGTCTTTGTCCTCTTCAAATCCCTTTCGACTTGTTCAATATTAACCTCAACGTCTTCATACGTATCAATATAACGATTAATGTTCAAATTATAATCATTTTTAATTATATCATCATAAGATACTGCTTTTGCATATTTAGCAATATTTTCACGCTTATTATACGCATCAATAATACGGTCAATTCCGTCATCTGTAATCACATTATTCTTCTTAGTCTTTTCAAAATCATTGAACGCGTCAACAAACAAAATATCATCGTGATTTTTTTCTTTCTTGAATACAAGAACAACTGTTGCAAGCATTGTCCCATAGAAAATGTTGTTCGGTAACCCAATTACGGCATCGAGTGATTTTTGCTTATCAATAATGTATTTACGAATTACGCCTTCGGCTGCGCCGCGAAAAAGTACACCATGTGGTAATACAACTGCCATGGTACCTTTTTCATCTAGGTGATATAACATATCTTCAATAAATGCGTAATCCGCTTTTGAGCGCGGTGCCAATTTACCATATTCATTGAAGCGTACGTCATCAACTGGTTCCCAGTTAACGGAGAATGGTGGAATACTAACAACAGCATCAAACTTTTTATCCTTGAACTGATCATCATCAAGCGTATTTGCATTACGCAAGTTTAATTTATTAAACTTAACACCGTGAATTATCATATTCATACGTGCCAGGTTAAATGTAGATTTATTCAATTCCGTTCCAAAATAATTTTTAACTTTTACCTTACTACCAACTTGTAACAGCGATGATGCTGAACCCATCGCAGGGTCATAAACACCATTAATTTCATTACTACTATTTCCGACTAACTGTGCTAAAAGTTTTGATACTTGAACCGGACTGTAAATATCTGCTGTATTTTTCCCAGATGCAGCACTGAAACTAGCAATCAAATATTCAAATATTTCACCACTAACCCTTGAATCACTAAAATCAATATCCTTTAACCCCAGAATAATCTTGCTAATAACTAAGGATCTGTTTGCTTCAGTTCGTCCCAAATTAGTAGAGCTAAAATCTACATCATCGAAGATATCATATAAAGCTTCAGCACTTTCTGTTCCTTCAATCGAATTATTAAATTCTACAAACGCAGTTTTCAATAACTCGTTATTCCAAATTCCATGCTCTACATTATCAACCATACTTGAAAACAAGTATTTTTTTTTAATTGTGTAGCCCTTATTTCTTTTTTTCTTAACTTGTTCTGACAGATATGCATAAAACATGAGGCAGAATAAATAATTCCGAAATTCGATTATATTCATGTGACCACGTGCATCGTCAGTAAGTTTCCAAAGCTTAGTTTGTATTGTAGCTTGCATTATTCGTTCTCTTTTAACTTTCTTTCAATACGCTCAATAATTAGTGCTTGTTCAATTTTGCGCTCTTTTTCAACCTCTAATTGCTTTGTTTTCATCGTTACATATAGTTCACCAATCACCTTTTGAACTTCCCTGTCAGGAATTTCCAACTTCAACTCCCGTAACTGACTAACCGTTAGTTTAGCAATTAAGCTCCCTTGACTTTCAATTAAAAATTGGTGATGCATTGATTTTGAATCGTTAAAAAAGAAGCGTGCATATTCAATATCAATTGGCTGCTTAGGTATTAGTTTGACATAATTACTAGTTAATAACATTCCATCATGTTCTGGACTAACAACTCCCGCTTTACTTTGAATTATGCTATAAATCAAATCACCTTGTTGCACAGTTTCAACGTAATCCGATGTACGGAATGTTTTAATTTCCCCATTTCCAGTATTTTTGAATGTATCTTTCAAAAAATTTTCGTTTGCATAAATTTTATATGCCGGAACATCTGTTGCCATCACTTCACGGATTCGTGGTAATTGCGTTCCGATGTTTATTTCAAATAAATCGTTTACTCTTACTTCCATGCCGTCTCCTTGAAATTTTTAAAAATTGCTCATCTCAATGTAATCAATATAACATCTCTCACTTTTTTCGTCCAGCAATTTTAATTAATTTCAGATAAAAATTTAATATCACCTAATATACCCCAAACTACTTAATGAATTCAAAACGCCTCATCTCGCCTTTATTTCCGTGTTTACGGGTTATTCGCAATCCAGAACCATACAAAAAAAGCATGCCAACAACTCACATCAGCATACTTCCATATCACACAAAATCCACAAAAGTCCCAACCACTTTAAACTCCCCCCAAAAATTACGCCTGCATCCAACTATACCCATGTGTCGTCAGATTACGTGGTTCATGCGCGGTCACTGTGGGATGTGCCACAAAATAATCAGCAATCAAATCGGTAATATCAACTTGTAGTTCCTTGACGATTTTTTCGGCGCCGAACATCATGAAATCCCCTCCGGACACGGCCCGATATTGATTCAAGGCGACTACTAATTCGTCGGTGGGTGCCACATCATGCCCATGGTATTTCAATTTGGTCACGCGTTGGCCCACCGGTAAACTCAGATCAAACGCGTAATCAATACCACTCCAATAATCATAATTATAATGTTGGGGCTTGGGTTCCATGAAAATTGGCGTAACTGTTAATTCACCGTCAATGACCGTGAAATATTCCGCGCTTTTTTCGAGTGCCGCTTTCAAGTCGGCCCCGGTAATTTTTTCGGCGGCCAATGTGTTGGGATAAATGTAGCTGGTCACCACATCGCGCATCGTAACTTCAGGTTTGAAGCCAGGTACTTCATTGTTAAAGAGCGCCGTTGCTGCAATATCGGTGCCAACTGCTGCCATTTGGACGCGGTTAATGAAATCTAAATACGCATCTCCGTGCGCCCGTTCTTTCAATGGTGCGTGGACGAGCATGTCGCCTGCAACTTGCCCCACTGGTGAATCCAGCCAATCTTCAACTCGTGCTTGGACACCTTGCGTTAGCGCGACAATGCCGGCGTCTGGCTTGAAACCCTTTGTTGATAATAATTGTGTGGCTTGTTTAGTTACGGCATTGGTATCATCCAGTTCAAAGGTCAGCACGCCCACATTTTCACCGCGATAGCCCGGTTGTGTTGTTGCGGTGCCTTGCACAATTCCTGCTAACTGGCGGTGTTGATGGCCGGTGACTAACCCATCAATCCCCGGCACTTCGCGTAACAATCGGTAACCAACATTTTCGCCCGTCAAAATGGCATCTGGTTCACCGGTTTTTAAATCGGCTTCAAAGCCCCCATGATATGCCACGATTACTAAATCAGCTTCTTGGCGTAAAAATGGTACGTAGCGTTTCGCCGTTTCAACAACATCCATAAACTGCAAACCTTCAATGTTAGCAGGCTTTTCCCAATGGGGAATGTAGTCGGTCGTCAAACCGAGAATAGCAACCTTGACCCCTTTGTCTTCAATAATACGATATGGCTTTCCCATAAACGGTTCATCATTGCTCGCCAAAATATTGGCATTCAAGACACCGACATCTTTTGGAATTGCCGTTTGTAAATAATCTACTCCATAATTGAATTCATGATTGCCTAAAATCCGCGCATCGTAGCCAATTTGCTTGGCAAGTTGTTGATATAAACCAACTGCATTTCGATTTTCTTTGGCAATGTAATTGGTCAATGGTGAGCCTTGAATAAAATCACCATTTTCAATCGTTATTACTAATTCATCATCGGCGGCGTGTGCTTTTAATTCCGCAATTACCGTCGCTGCCCGCGCTAAACCAAACGGTACCTCACTGTCACGACTCGAAAAATCAGTTGGTAGTACGAAGCCATGGACATCACTCGTTGATAAAATTGTAACTTTCATGTGCACTCATCCCCATTATTTTCATTTATTATTGATTTCGCTGCGAATTAGCGGCTAAAATTTTTCTAGCGTGGAATTTGGATATGTGTCTCAGATTGATTCCCACTGCGAGGCTAGAACCAGTCTGGACACCGTGATGGAAGACAAGCATTTGAAGCCACAGTGCGGTCTTCAAATGTTTGCGAAGCTTGGTTCGCTAACGCGGTAACCATCTTCACAAATCCATAATCAGTAACAAAACCCGTTACTGATTATGCCATCACGGTGCGAGCTAAAGTCCAGCCTGTTTCCAGCCTCTTCGTTAGTTTGAGCAGGTAATCTGACTAGTAATATGCCGTAATCCTTGTCGCTGCAAGTTTAGCGGTAATCAATAGTTCCACGCAGTGGCATCATAAATCTCATCTCATTTTATAAATTCCACGTCAGACGAAATAAGAAAAAGCGCCCTTGGATCTCTTCAGCAGACCACGGGCGCAATGTGTTACATGCTTAAACTAAACGTTTGCGCATTTGACCTGAGACAAAATCAATCAGGATAACCATGACGACAATCCCGATTAAGATAATGCCGACCCGAGGCCAAGTCCGGGTTCCAATTGAGAACAACAGTGGTGCCCCAATCCCCCCAGCACCAACCAAGCCAAGGATTGATGCGGAACGCACGGCGATTTCAAAACGATACAAAGTTAATGATAAGAATTCTGGCAAAACGGCGGGAATTGTGGCGTGAATCAAGACATCCAAACCGTTTCCACCGGCCGCCAAGATGGCCTCACCCGGACGGCGGTCAATTCCTTCAATCGCTTCACTGAACAACTTCCCTAACATTCCAATTGAGTGGAATGATACCGCCAAAACCCCAGCATATGGCCCAGGACCGACGGCTTTGATGAACATAATCGCCATCACGATTTCAGGGAAAGTCCGGACAAAGGTCAAAAAGAGCTTACCCGTTGTTGACCGGGGGTGAAAGAAACTTTTTTGCGTCCGTGCTGCCCAAAAGGCAAATGGTACACTCAAAATTGCTGATACAATCGTCCCTAGAAAAGCAATTGCGAGGGTTTGAATTAATAAGCTCACCAAATCTTCGCCATCACCAGTGTAGACATAACCCCAATCCGGGTGGAAAATCCCACCGAAAATGGCTTTGGTCACTTCGCCAGCCATTTCTTTGAAACCGTTAAACTGAATACCTGAAAAGGCCCAAATATAGAGGGCAACCACCAACACGCTCCAAACAAGCATGTGATAACGTTGCCAGAATGTTTTTTTAATTGTCATTATGCCAAACGCTCCCGTAATTGATTACTGATGGTGTCGACAACGATTACGACGATGAAAATCCCGATAACGACCACGGCGGTACGATCATAGCGGAATTGGCCGAGTGAACGTTGGAGTAATTCCCCAATTCCACCGGCTCCCAAGTACCCCAGCACCGTTGACGCCCGCACGTTAATTTCTAATGTATATAGAAAATAACTCAAGAAACTGTTCAATACTTGGGGCAACACTGCGAAGATGACGACTTGCGTTTTGTTAGCACCCGCGGCCGTCAATGCTTCGAGCGGTCCCATGTCGATAGTTTCAATCGCTTCATAGAATAATTTTGAGACCATCCCAAAACTAAAGACAATCAGTGTTAGTACCCCGGCCATGGGGCCAATGCCGACAATCGCCACAAAAATCGCTGCCAACACTAAATCAGGAATCGTGCGCACAATGTTCAAAATGAACCGGAAAATACTACGAATGAACGTATTCGTCATAATGTTGCGCGCGGCTAACACGGCAAACGGAATCGCGAGCACTGAACCAATCAGCGTCCCGACGAGCGCCATTTGAATTGTTTGTAATAGTGGTTGGTAGATGTATGGCGCGTAGGCCCACGCTGGGTGCAACATTTCCTTGAAAATCACCATAAATTGGTCAAACCCGTGGAAAAATTCTGGTACGTCAACTTCGGTCATATTGCCTGCACCAATAAAGATTACGAGGAATAAGAGCACCCACAATAGGGTCTTAACATGCCACTTTTGTTCCCACGTTTTCACTGGAATCGTGTTCATGCTTAGGCCTCCTTCACGTTTTGATCTTTGCCGTCATAGATTTCATCAAAGTCGGCGTCCGTAACTTCAGCAATGCTTTTATCAAATACCAATTTCCCGGCACGTAGACCCACGAGACGTGAGGCGTATTGTTTCGCCAACGCCACACTGTGCAAGTTAACCACCACGGTAATTCCGAGTTCTTCATTTAATTGTTTTAAATCGTCCATCACGGTCACCGTCGTACGGGGATCAAGTGAGGCAATTGGTTCGTCCGCCAACATGATCTTAGGATCTTGCATCAAAGCGCGGGCGATAGCGACCCGTTGTTGTTGTCCACCAGACAATTCATCAGCACGTGAGTAGAGTTTTTCGCCCAAGTTAACACGTTGTAAGTTATCCGCGGCCATTTGCTTATCGGCGGGCGTGAACAGCCCAAGTGCACTTTTGAACGTTGAATAATAACCAACTCGCCCATTCAAAATATTGCGTTCAACGGTGGAACGCTTAACCAAGTTGAAGCTTTGGAAAATCATTGCAATATTGCGGCGCAATGCCCGTAAATTTTTACCTTTGGCGCGCACAATTGATTCACCATCAATCAAAATTTCACCACTCGTCACGTCATGCAAACGATTGGCTGCACGCAGTAATGTACTTTTCCCAGCACCAGATAGCCCAACAATAACGACAAATTCACCTTTATTAATCGTCAAATTGATGTTGTCCAACCCAATTGTTCCATTAGGGTAGACCTTATTTACGTTTTGAAACTCAATAATTGGCGTTGCTTCTTGCATCATTACATCTCCTCGTAATTTCACTAAACTTGGTTGTTATTTTGTGGTGCTTCACATTTTGGTTAGTACTGGTGATTCTGAAGGCAGACCCACTTTTCGGCTTCAGCCTTTTACTGAGCGCCAACTTAAAGCTGCTTCTCAGTAAAAGGCCGGACAAAAGTATCAATTTTGTCGCGGCCCTTATTCATTACGTTGTCAGTGGAGATTAGTTTAATTTATCAGCCTTTGCTTCGTAATCGCGGACGATATCGAAGTTACTATCCTTGGCAGGCGTTACACCTTCCCATGAATAAACTGATGACAAGATGTCGTGACCTTGCTTAGTCTTTGTGATTTTCAACATTGCGTCGGAAATCTTGTCTTGCCATTTCTTGTTGATACCTGCACGAACACTGATGGTATCGTTAGGAATTGGCTTAGTCATGTAAAGGATCTTCGTGTCGTCAAAGATGGTTGGCACATCGCCCTTAACGATGTTACGAGCATCGTTGAACACAAACGCTGCGTCAGTATCTTTGTTTTCAACCGAGAGGACACCTTGGTCGTGACCCTTAACAGTGACAGTTGTGTAATCAGATGGCTTAATACCCTTTTGGTCAAGTTCAACCATTGGGAAAATGTAGCCAGCATCAGAAGTTACGTCTTGAACGGCGATTTTCTTGCCCTTCAAATCTTCAATGCTGTTGATGCCTGAATTCTTGCGTACAAGCACTTCTGACGCGTAGCTATCAGTTAACTTGTCAGTAGGTTCGCCAGATGGTTCCTTCACGCCAAAACGTTGTGATTGTAAGATAACGTTCACGCCGTATTTCTTGTGAGCAATTGTGTAAGGTGCTGGTGGCAAGAAGCCCATATCAACTTTCTTAGAACCCATTGCTTCCACAATTGTGTCGTAATCAGTCGAAACTGAAACGTGCACTGGAATCCCCAATTGCTTGCTAAGTAACTTTTCAAGTGGCTTAGCCTTGGCTTCAATCGTGTTGGCATTTGAAGATGGTACAAATTGAACCGTCAAGCTCTTCAAATCACCATTTTTCGATGTGTCTGAAGTTGACTTACCACACGCTGCTAATAAAACGACTGCCGCTAACCCGACAAAAAGCATTAAACCACGCTTAAGATTACGCATAATTGTAACAATCTCCTTTTGATTGAAAAAATAGTTGTGTATCAGAACACTCATTAGATTATACTTTTTTCACGAAATCTTCAAGAAACATTCTGAATATAGTTCGGAATTTACGAACAATTAGCATGTTTTTTACACTTCCAACACAAAAAGGAGCGCAAAATCAGTATTATATTAAGCAGGTCAGCGTTGGTCAGTCAGGTTTTCGTCATCGTGCGAGTTGTATTATTTTTTTCTAATTGAAACGTTTTACTAATGGTGATAGATAGACTGGTGCTTTGCGTTGATCGATTCTGATGCCGAAACCCGAACTTTGATTGGCGCACAGGATTATTTCAATACGGATAAATTTTAATGGTCAAATGAAAAAGAGGCAGAGACATAAATTGTCTAGCCCGCAAAATAAGCCGAATTTCTCCTTATCTTAGTAAGGTAGAAATTCGGCTTATTAACGAACAAAAGACTGAAAAAAACGATAACCACCAAAGTCATCGTCCCTTCACTATCACAATGTATTGCTCTCATTTTCAATCATCCGTTGGGAACAAATCCTCAATCGCAGACTACATTTTTGATACCGCATTAATCTCAATCAATTCCAACACCGCTTGCAAGTCGGTATCTTCGAAAAGCGACTTCGGCGTCCACGGTAATTCGATATCGGGTGCGAAACCAACTCCATTAGTCCCCTGACCAACGTCGATAAGTTCCAACCGGGTCGTCGGATAGTGCACCGTGAAATTAGGATACTTTTGCGGTGCGACATTACCGTAGTCAACAATTCCCATTGTATTGCGGCCAAGTACTGTAACCTTAGCAAATGTCTTGGCTAGCATGATGAAGTTGTCGCCGGCAGAACCGGCCATATAATCACTCAGTACATAAACATGCTTTAAGTGGCCTTTAGGCTCGAGCACATAGGGCTCACTGACTTCTTCTTCCTCAACAGTAGTATTGGCAGTTTCTGCCGATTCCCAGTAAGCCACTTGACTCGCATACATATCATCAACCGTTTGATTATTGTATTGCGCTTTTAATTTTTTGAGTTCACCAAGCCAATTGTCCTTATTCCGTTGGGTCCAGTGCGTCACATACCCAAAACCTTTAGGATAATGGTCATCGAGGTTTTCTTGCTCATCGACGAAGTACGCCAACAGATTCCAATATGCCATGTCATTACCGCCAAGATTAAGTCGCGTATCAACAATCAAATAATCCAGTTTTGCGAGTGCTTCAGCATTGTCCGCGACTACCTTGTCAGTATCAGCAGGATTCCAAAAATCCGTTAACCGCATGTACCCGGTCTGGTCATTTAACATCTCAAATACGTGTGCTGGTGAATAATCATTATCAAACTCATGTAATTCCAGGAGTCGACCATCATTCAGCGTAATGCTCCGTCCACGTTGCAATAACCACTTCCAAGTCTGGCGATGCAAAATTGGATCAAGTTCGGCAGCATGCTGATTTCCGAGCGTTTCAATCGATTCCTCATCAATCGCAACAATCATATCCCCTAGGTGCAACCGTTCATCATCAAATACATCAGTGACAACTAAGCTATTTTGGAAGCGTCGAACTCCAAAGCCAATGCCAGCACTTGCGCCATCATTTACCGTTAATCCAACGTGACCATCAGGGAAGGCCATCAGATAATCTTGGACGACATATTCAAATTCAGTATCATCCATCGCCTCGGTTATCCGCGCAGTGAAGGTGCCCGGATCAACTTGATTTTCTTTGAGCCCGGCATAGTCAGTTGTCATTAGCGCAACTACATCAGCAAATATTTCAAACTTTGTCATATCAATCACTCCCCATCTATTATTACCAAGATTATAACATTGAAGGGCTCCAAACGCCCCACCACCACAAAATCCGTCCCCCAATGATATACTATGCATATAACACTTCGCACTCTTTAAGGAGGAAAAGACCATGAAATACGCAAAGAAGATTATCCTAATCGCACTTTCGGCAATGGCTCTATGCGTTGTTGGTATGACAGCGATTCCTGCGACGACTGCCGATGCAAGTACTCACACCACTCGGCAAGTCAAAAAATTACCAAACTCGTTCGTTAAAAACTGGAAATCCCATGGCACTGCATACAGTGATGGTTATTCGTTTGGGGTGAATGGTAACATGAATTTGAAAGGCAATCGCTTCAAGTTGACGATATCGGTCACCTACGCTGGCACATCAATGAACCGGCAAAGCTTCGGTGGCAAGT
Source organism: Periweissella cryptocerci (assembly GCF_004358325.1). Classification (NCBI taxonomy): domain Bacteria; kingdom Bacillati; phylum Bacillota; class Bacilli; order Lactobacillales; family Lactobacillaceae; genus Periweissella; species Periweissella cryptocerci. The sequence continues at coordinate 1,001,666 of NZ_CP037940.1, forward strand.
TCACAAAAATTACCAAAATTTCCAAAAACAATTACAAAGCTACTTATACCGATACTGCTACCGGAGAACAAGGCGTCTTGAGGATGCAACTCCAAACTAAAAAATTCCACGGTAAAAAATACAAAGTTCTGAAAAATAATGGCTTCTACTTCTTCAAAACGATGGCGCAAGCTAAAAAGTCTGGCTATGACTTAGGCTCGTCACTCGGTTTATAAAAAAATAGATATTTTAGGCACAATTAGTCCACAAAAAGAGCTTAACCAGACACACGGTTAAGCTCTTTTTGCCGTCATTTTTGTACTTTTCAAGTATCGAATTGCTGAGGTTCCGTTGATACGCAGTGTCATTTTTTCCATGCTACTGCTGCCTGTGGTTGGTAACTGTTTTCACTAGTTTGAGCATTATTCCTAACTAACGGAGTGCCGGTAAATTACTTGGCGGGCGTAGCCTTTACACCACGACTGGGGTGATATGTGTGTAACACATGTCGCCGCTGAGGATGAGATGAGGATTCTTAGGAATTTATTTCTTAGAATCCCAGCTTATCCGAACCTCACAAGACCGCATTTTGGCTTGGGAGGTTGCTTCCAGCGTGGTGCGCTAAGTAATTTACCGGCACGCAGTGGCCAATTTTATTCAATCCCACGTCAGCCGAAATGGAACTAGTATTTTTTATCAGCGACCCTATTTCTTATTTTCATACAATTCAACCAAACGTGCACGCAAATCATCATCGTAAGCCGTCAAATACAGACCAAACTTACCGCGCTTCATCAACACATTCAAAACGTTGGCGATAAATTCTTTGTATTGTTGTGGCGTAAATTGCATGTCCTTACGCTTCTTGAAAATTTCTTTGTGGGAGTATTTTTCAGGAATAATCGTCACGCTGTCAGTTTTCTTATCGTAACCAAACGATGGGCCGATAATCATCCCCACGTAATTCAAATCAAAGCCTTGCAACGTGTAAATCGTCCCGACTTGCTTGATTGAATATTCGCGCTTAGCCCAGTGAGTCCGTTGAGGATCCCATTCGTCCCAAGGGAGTGAGAAGCTATCCATCTCAACGTTGTGGCGCCCGTCGATTCGAGGGAATCCTGACGTGGCCACCACGCGACTCAAGCCAACTTCACGGTTCTTTTCCTTGATTTTTTCGTATAATTCACCCGCCGTGTCGAACACTTTGAATTCAAAATCACTATTTTCAGGGAATGGCAGCAATTTCTTTTCCGCCGTCAAATCATCCATCCACGTAACTTGTTCATCGCTGGCAACCATCCGATATTGGAAATTCATATCAAATAATTTATAGGGGTGCTTGCCGATTGTGTTGTATAGCAATTCCTTTGACCAGTACATCTTTGATTGGAATACTTGCGCGAAATCATAAACCACCACCACGACTTTGGCCAGATTCATCAAATCAGTTAACTGATTTTCGCCGCGGTAGTGCGCATATGGTTCCGACTTCGAGTACAACAAGTGGGCTTCGTCGACAAAAATCACATCGTATTTACGGTGATTTTTTTGGGCATCGTTAATTAATGCGGTTGGGCGGCGAATATCGCGCAAATTCATGCCTGGCATACTTTCAGCAATATCTTGGTACGCCTTATAAAGTTCGGGGTGATTGACCACCAACGCTGACTTGTAGCTCTTGTCGGTCATGTATTGTTGGACAAGTTGCATCAGCACAACTGATTTCCCCGTTCCGGCAGCCCCTTCGATAATCGCCACGGAATGCTTATTACCGCCAATTCCATCAGCAATATAGTCATTAATTCCCGCAATCACATGCTTTTGATCATCAGATAATTGATCAATAAAAAATTGTTTCTTTAATATTTCGTTCATAATTTTTGTTGCCAAGCCCGCAATTTAAACTGCGCTTTAGCCGCTCCCTTAAAATTTTCAATACACAATTAAATTAAACTGCAAAAATACTAGCAAGCCACGTTGCATTCTAGCTACTGCCGGGACATAATTTGTCAGGCCAGAAAGATCCCGTGAGTTTGCTAATTACAGTTTTCATTTTAGCGTATTTCAACCTTAGATACCATAAGCCAACGCGAGTATTTGGGCTACTGGATGGCTTAAACATGGCAAGAGCAACCCACTTTTCCGCACCAAATCCGGACGCTAAATCGCCACCTTTTTGCCAACATTACTAAAAAAGCTGGCATAAATTTGTTGGACGGCTAAGTCGGCTTCACTTTCATGCACCCCAATCATGATTGAGATTCGCGAAGCACCCTTGTTAATCATTTGGAGGCCTACATTGCTGGCGGCTAACGGTGCGATAATCCGCTCTAGCGTCCCGATATATTGCGACAAGCCTTCGCCAACCACCATGATAATGGCATAGTCTGGCACCCACTGCAGCGTGTCTGGCACAACTTCAGCTTGAATGGCGGTTGCGATTAACTCCATCGTTTCATTATCCAGTTGATTACTATCAAAAATAATGGTCAAATCATCAATTCCCGAGGGCATATGCTCATAACTCACCCCGTAACGATATAAAATGTTTAATATTTTCAACGTGAAACCAAATTCTTTATTCAACAGATAACGATGCAAATACAGCGCGATAAAATGGTTAGAACTCGCAATCCCCGTGACTGAAGTCGTTAATTCCATTTCACTTTCAGGGACAATCAAAGTTCCCGGCAAGTCAGGATGATTCGTATTTTTAATATTAACGTGAATCCGGCCTTCGATTGCGGGAATCAGCGCCTCATCATGAAATACCGAAAACCCAGCGTAGGCTAACTCCCGCATCTCCCGATAAGTAATCTTGGCAATCGGCACTGGATTAACGACCACATGCGGATTAGCCGTATAAATCGCATCAACATCGGTAAAATTTTCATACAAATCCGCCTGTAGTCCCCGCGCGAGAATTGAACCCGTAATATCCGATCCACCCCGGGCAAAGGTCGCAATGCAGCCCGCTTTTGTATAACCAAAAAAGCCGGGCACAACCAAGATTTCAGTTGTGGACAATTGCGCAATTTGGGCATAACTCTGCGATAAAATCCGGGCATTTCGCGGCTCGTCTGTTACCAAAATACCCGCTTCACGTGGATCAACGTAGCGTGCCGCCACTCCACTTTTGTTTAAAACTGCCGTAATTAATAATGCATTTAATTTTTCACCATGCGCCGTAAACGCCGCGATTAAATATTCTGAATTGGGATATTGGTGTTGTGGTAGGTCAACTAACGTCTTGCGAATTGCCACCAATTCCCCCACAACACCAAACCGGTGCGCAATTTGGGCGTAACGCGCCATGATTTCTGCAATAATGTTATCCACCGGTGCATAACTTAATATCAGGTGCGCATATTTTAGCAACAAATCCGTCACCTTAACATCCTCGTCAGTCCGCTTGCCGGGAGCGGAAACGACAATAACTCGGCGCTCCGCATCAGCCCGGATGATGTTCACGACTTTTTCAATCTGTTCACCATTCGCAACTGATGAACCACCAAACTTTACTACCTTCATCGTTTCTCGACCCCTTTATCCTAAATTTCGCGCAATAAGCGAGTGGCAATGCGGGTATACCATTCCACCGCCAATGGTAACGCTGCATCATCAACATCAAAGTCTGGGTGGTGCCAATCTGCAGTTCCGTGACTACCAAAAAATACAAACACTCCAGGTATTTTTTGCGAAAATGTTGCAAAATCTTCACCCGCATTACTTGGTGCCGGTTTAACAACCTTTAAAAATTTACTAGTTTCGTCACTAACAATCTCCGTTAAAACCGGATCATTTTCAGTTACATCGGGGCCTTTCGACCAATCAATCACTACTTTTAAACCAAATGCCTGTGCTTGGCCGTTCACAATGTCATAAAAACGTTGCTTGCTTAATGCCCGCGTTTCGTTTGTAAATGTCCGAATCGTCCCTTCAAACCATGCGCTTTCTGGCAGTACATTCCACGTACTACCACCTGCAATGTGGGTTACTGAAACTACAGCTGTTTGTTGTGGATCAACATTACGGGCGACAATTGTTTGCAACGTACTAATTGTTGTACTTAGTGCCACAATTGGATCATTTCCAAGCTGCGGCATTGCAGCATGTGTGCCGATACCTGTGAACGTGACTTTGAATTGATCAACCGCTGCCATCAACCCACCTTTCAAAATGCCAACTTCACCAACTTGTAAATCCGGCTTATTATGAAAACCAACAATCGCCTGAACGTCATCAATGTGACCGGCTGCAATCACATCGTCCGCTCCAGTATGCGTTTCCTCAGCTGGTTGGAAAATAAAACGAATTAAGCCTTGGAGCTCAGCTTCATTTTGTTTTAATTCAAAAGCACTACCTAATAACGCCGTCTGATGAAAATCGTGACCACATGCATGCATTACACCGGTATTAACTGAAGTATATGTTGCTCCAGTTGCTTCTGTAATCGGCAATGCATCAATATCTGCTCGCAAAGCAATTGTCGGTCCCTTACTTGCATCCCCGACTTCAGCAATCACTCCCGTAGTCAATGTTGTCGGTACAAGTCGGACACCCCAACTACTTAAGAGTTGTTTGATATATGCAGTTGTTTCAAATTCAAAATTAGAAACTTCCGGATGCTGATGAAAATGATGCCGCCACGCAACCAATTCACTCAAATTATTTGTCATCATGAACCCTTCCTTCATGTTATTTGTCGTTCATATATAAACAGATACCGATACGATTAACTCTCGCTTATTCAAAAAAGCCTTCACTTTGCATCCATGCTGCACTACTTGGTGCAAAAATAGCGAGCCCTGTGTTCATTTTGTGAAATCCGATTTTTTCATACCAACCAATGGTTTCCGGATGAGTATACAAAATAATATTGCAGGCACGATAGCGTTCAATGAAATGTTGCATTAATGCTTGTCCCAAATGTTGCCCGTGATAACCCACATCAATCGCAATATTATAAATTGCTGCCTGGCTAATACCATCCGACAATACTCGTCCACAACCAATCAGGCGGTCACCATCGTACAAAAACGCTACGCCATGACTTGCATTAAAAGTTGCCCGTTGAACGTTTTCGTCGCCATCATTTAAGCCAAATTGATTTAATAACTCAGCAACTCGTTGATAATCACCGCACCGAGCATCGATCACAAAATAAATGTTTTTTGGCAACTGAATCATTATTTTTCTCCGGGTTGTGTTACTAGATTTGTTACTGGTCCAAATTTTTCTGCCCTATTATTTGGCGTTGTCCAAAGTTCTTCATCCGGTCCTAATGGTAATACACTGAATAATTTTGCCGTACCACTAAGATGTCCTGATTGGTGATAATGCACCCGAATTGCATGGAAATCCGTGTTGTTTTTGAATGCGGGAATTGAATATAAATCGCGTGCATAATTCCACAAATTTTCATAATCACGAATTCGCTTTTTATTAGCGCGGAACTTATCGTAATAAGCCGCATCAAAGCGAGCCAACGTTGTGTATAAACGAATATCAGCGTCAGTTAAGCGGTCACCAAACAAGAACCGTTGCTTACTTAGGCGCTCTTCTAGCCAATCCAAACGGGCAAACAGCTGGTTATACGCTTTTTCATATGCCCATTGTGACTGAGCAAATCCGGCTTTATACACGCCATTGTTTACGTCCGAGAAAATAATTTGATTAAGCGCATCAATATCTGCCCGTAACTCTTGCGGATATAATTCAGGTGCATCCGTGCTTTGAAATGCTTGCCATTCATTTTCAAAATAATTAGTCAATTTAAAGTAGTCGTTATTTACAACTTTGCCACTTTCAATATCGACAATTGCTGGCACAGTTGGTCGCGTAGCATAATTTGGATCCGCTTTTAAATACGCATCCGAAACATACTTAATTCCTAAAACTGGGTCAACATCACCGTCATCAAGGGTAAACGCCCAATCTGCATCCTCTTTAACAGGGCGCATTGGATCTGCTTTGCCAATACTAATCACATCGGTTAAGCCCAATAATTCCAGCGCAATTGCCGAGCGCGTTGCCCAAGGGCATGCCGCTGACCATAACAATCGATACTTTCCAGCTTCAACAGGTAACTGACCAACTGCAGTTCCAAACGGTGTACTAAATTCATTTTCTTGACGGGCAAAATGGCCGTTTGCTTCAATTTCTTTTGCTGTATTTTCTGTCATATTTTTCTCCTTCATACCTTTTGTGAATTCTGCTGTGTACTTAATAACTAATATTAGTTACCTTTTATTCGCGCCATGCGACAACTGATGGCCCTTTCGCAACTAACTTGTAAGGATTTTCAGCGTCATTAAAGTCCCCCAGTTGTAAGCCTTTTTTGATATCGTCGAAATCTGTTGTCTCACGGAATGCCGGAATTTTATATAAATCACGGGCGTAACGCCAAAAATTTTTAAAATCAGTTAACAAATACTTATTAACGTGGAATGCCTGATAATAACCTGTATCAAACCTTACTAAAGTGGTAAATAGACGCACATCCGCATCAGTGATATCGTCCCCTAACAAAAATTTTTCCGTTGCTAACCGTTCATCCAAAACAGCTAATTCAGCAAATGCTTTGTTATACGCCGTTTCATACGCCACTTGTGAGCGGGCAAAACCGGCTTCATAGACGGCATTTCCGAGCTGATCATAGATTTCATCATTTAATTGATCAATTTGTTCACGTAAATTAATTGGATATAAATCAACTTTATTTGTCGCAATGTCCAAAAATTCAGTTTCCAAAATTCGCGGTAAATTTCGGCCATCATTATTCACAATTTCCCCCGATAAAATATCAATTAAAGCTGGCACTGTAGCTCGCCCGTTATATTCCGCATCGTTAGCAATGTATAGCTCACCCAGATAACTAACGTTTAAAACTGGATCAACGCCGTCAACATCATTACTAAACTGCCACCCCTCTTTTGTCCGAATTGGATTAACATATGTCACTTCAATATCATCATCCAAATCCAATAAATTTCGTACAATTGCAACTTGTTGAGCAAATGAATCTGACTTTGACAACACTAACCGATAGCGATTCCGTTCAATCGGCAGTTCCTGTGAACCCAAATGCTTAATAAATCGTGGCGCTTGCCGCTGAAAATTCCCAGCTTGATCAACTTCATGAATTCGTTCATTCGCCGCTAAGTTACTATCAATAATTTTCTTTTGCAGCGCATCAACTTCACGCTTGACCACCTTACCGGTTGAAAAATCAATCACACAAAACGCTGCTTCATTTAATCCGTCTAATTGTGCCAATTCTTTTTGAATTTCATTAACTGTCATTTTTATCGCTCCCTTAATTTGTATGCTTCCCCAATACCATTACCCGTTGAATTTTTTTATTTTTTTGGTACATTGCTTTTAAACGACTGGCACTGTTATTCCACGGAAACGCCGTAAGAACTCAACCGTCCGTGGATTTTTTGGATTTTCAAAAATTTCCTGTGGTGTACCATCTTCTTGGATTTGACCATTGGCAAAAAAGATAACCCTGGTGGCTACTTGTCTGACAAACTCCAATTCGTGAGAAACTAGAATAACCGTTTGTGCATTATTCTGTTGCACAACATCTTTAATCGTTTGTAAAACTTCCCCTACTAATTCTGAATCCAAGGCACTCGTTGGTTCATCCAGCAATAATACCGGTGCGTTCATCGCTAATGCCCGTGCTATTCCGACTCGTTGTTTTTCACCCCCCGATAATTGATTTGGATAAAAATTTTTCCGTTGTAATAAATTCACCCGTTTTAACAACCTTTCTGCCAACTCAATTGCTGCTTCTTTGGCATAATGTTTAACCAAAATTAACCCTTCAGTCACATTTTCTAAAACTGTTTTCTGTGAAAATAAATTAAATTGTTGAAATACCGTCGCCGTCTGTTGTCGAAATAAGACTGCTTCTTTGGCTTTAATTTTTGGGGCAACCACCGGAACATTATTTATTGTGATTCGCCCTTCATCCGGTTTTTCTAATAAATTCAACGTCCGTAGCAAAGTTGATTTTCCTGTGCCTGATGGACCAATAATCGCCACCACCTCCCCACTCGCAATTTCTAAGTTAAAATTCTTAAAAATAATATTTTGTTGATAGCTCTTAGCTAAATTTTCAATCGTTATCATCTATACAATTTCCTCCATCACAATTGGACTGTGTTTAAATTTAGTAATTCTGGTTTCAATAACATTAATAATAAATCCGGTAATGATTGTTAAAACCCAATAGATAAGTGCCAATGAAAGATAGACTTCAAAGTAACGATAGTTAGCACCTGCAATAATTTGTCCTTTAGCTGTTAAATCGACTACCGAAGCGACAAACGCAAGCGAGGTATTCTTCAATAAACTGATAAATGCATTCCCTAACGTTGGTAATGCAACAACTAATGCATTCGGAATTGTAACGCGTCTCAATACTTGCCAACGGGTCATTCCTAATGCCTCACCAGCTTCAATTTCACCTTTATCAACACTTAAAATTGCTGCCCTAATGTTTTCAGAATTATAAGCAGATTCATGAAAAGCAAACGCCACTAATACAAATAACAACGCTGGTACACTATTAATGTTGTATTTTGTATGCTGATAGAAATTTATATACTGAAGTACAATCGGCACTCCATAGTAAGTAATATAAAGTTGCACAATGAGCGGTGTGCCACGTAAAAATGAAACTAGGATGGCAAATATTTGCGAAAAAACCGGAACCCGGTTGATTTTGACAATCGCCATTAGTAAACCAATAATTAGCCCAAATGTCATAGCAACAAAGGTAATTTCTAAGGTAACTGGTAATGCAGTTAATAATTTGGGAATTTCCGTAAATATAAGTTTGAAATCAATTAATTTTGGCATCGCTTATTTTCCTGGCACATAATCTTCACCAAAGTATTTTTGTGAAATTTTCGCCTGGGTCCCATCTGCTTGAATTTTTACAATCGCTTTATTCAAATCTTTAACGAGTTGTTGCCCACCATCTGTTTTTGAAACTAATAAATAACTGTATGGTGTCCGTGGTGTCACCTTCTTTTCATCACTAGTGGATAAGTCTAGGCCTTTTAAATTCGTCAACTTAAATTCTTTTTTGTATGCGTCAAAGAGTGGTTTATCAATTAGCGCATAATCATACTTCCCGCTAGAAATGTCCTGAACCTGTTTGGCAGGATCTTCTTGTGAATACGTAATTTTCGTTTTAGTGCTTGCTGTTTTATTAAATTTTTCAAGTGCCATCGTGAAGTTTACCCCTGGAGTGGCCACTGTTGTTTTACCAGCAACATCCGCAAATTGCTTAATTGTCTGATTATTATTGCGAACTACTAAGACAAACCAATCTTGGAAAGTTGGTTTGGTGTATAAATATTTTTCCGCACGCTCATCGTTATAACCAAAATTATTCGCACCGATTTGGAACCTACCGGCATCTAAGCCAGCCAATACCGACGTGATTTCAGTTTTCTTAAATTCAAACTTATATTGCTTTAATTCCTTATCCAATGCCCGAACTGTGTCGATATCATAACCCGCCAACTTACCGTTTTCATCGGCATAGGTAAATGGTTTGGGCATCCCAGATGTTCCGACAACAATCGTTTTAACATTTGAATCCGCCGACTTTGTGCTTGCCGCCTTAGTACCACAGCCCCCTAAAATAAAACCCGCGGCCAATGTAATTCCTAATATTCCCATTTTTTTATTCATCGTAATCTCCCCCCATAATTTCATTAACTACAAATTTTGCATGCAGTACTAGTAAAGTGACCTATCAGCCTACATCCAAACCTCACCCAAGCGCCTGCTCCAAATCAGCAATCAAATCCGCGACATTTTCCAGTCCAGTCGATAGGCGTAAGAGTTGGTCGGTTATCCCTAGCTGTTCCCGCCGGGCTGCCGTCATGTCATGGTGCGTTTGCACAGCTGGAACGGTGATGAGGCTTTCACTACCGCCGAGACTTTCGGCAAAGGAAAACAGCTTAATTTTTTGCAAGAAGTTATCCACATCGTGATCCGCTTTTAAATAAAAACTAATCATGCCGCCTTGGCCGGGGTATAAAACTTTTTCCACCGCCGCATTTTTATTCAGATAATCCACCAGGATACGGGCATTGTACTCATGGCGCTCAAGCCGTACCGCCAGTGTTTTTAAACTGCGAATTAAGAGCCAACTGTCAAATGGCGCTAAGGTGGCGCCTGTTGTCACCAAGTTAAAGGCGATTTGTTCACTGTCAGCGGGGCGTTTAGTCACCACGATTCCAGCTAGTACATCGTTGTGCCCCGCCAAATATTTAGTCGCACTATGCACCACAATATCGGCTCCTAATGGCAATGGTTGTTGGCGCAACGGCGTATAAAATGTGTTATCCACAATTACCCGAATGTCAGGATTTATTTCATGCGCCGCAGTAGCCGCACTGGCGATATCAATAACTTTCATCGTTGGATTAGACGGTGTTTCGAGCCAGATTGCTTTCGTTTTTTCAGTGACTAATCCGGCCAATTCAGCGGCATCGTGCCCATCCCACAAACTAAATTCCAAGCCATAATTTTCTTGCAGCAAATCGAAGAATCGAAATGAACCGCCATACAAGTCATCCGACGTAATAATATGATCGCCGCTTTTGAATAATGTAAATACCAATTGAATTGCCGCCATGCCCGAGCTCAACGCAAATCCTTGATCGCCGTGTTCAAGTTCGGCGAGGGTTTGCTCTAAGACTTCCCGCGTGGGCGTCTCCAATCGTGAATAATCATAACCAGTTGACTGTCCCAGCCCCCGATGCCGAAATGCTGTGGATAAATACAACGGTGTTGAAATTGAACCCGTCTTTTCATCGTCCGTCCGATTTCCCGCTTGTGCCAAAATCGTTTCTGTCTGCCACGCACATCCTGCTTTTTCCGTCATAATTTGTTTCCTCATCCCCATATTTTATTTATTAATACAAAAAAACTCCGCTCCTCAGCCTATTACTAGACTAAGGGACGGAGTTGCCGTGTTACCACCCAAATTCACTTGCCCATTGCTAGGCAAATCTTATCAGCTCGTGAAGTTGCCTTCGTAAGCCTGGCCTGATAACGTAGTACCCTACGGATCGACAGCTTCCACCATCAATTAATTATCTGAGTTCATCTTCACGCTACGTTCATCTACTATTTTTCACCACTTCAATAGCTCGCTGTGCGATTACTAGCCGCGTTACTCTTCTCATCATTTTTACTTTTATTAGAATGTTGTAATCATATTCTCATTTACAATCAAATGCAACCACATATTAATCACCGCATCAAATCCAGCCAATTTTGATAAAACTTATGACTAGTTTCCAACCAATTCCCACTACTTTTTTCGTAATTTTGCGGTACCGCCACTTGTTTACCTGCTCGTAGATCCCGTTCAAATTCATGCCATAAGGTATCAGCAAAATACTCGGGATGACCTTGCATAAACGTCACCCGCCGTTTCACATCTTGTAAAAGTACCGGGCCGGCGACTGCATCCTTAATTAATATCTTTAAATCCACGTGTTGTTTAACTAGCACGTTACTATGGCGGGAATGTGGCACGATAAATTGCCCAATGCCTTTAGTCAACGTTGTGATACCAGTTACTTCATCGCCAAAGACGCCGAATAATTTTTGCGGTAAGACATATTTCTTCGTCGCATAATAATGGTTTAATCCAGCTTGAGCTGCCCAACATTCGAGCAAAGTCTGATTTACATGCGTTTTGGCCCATCTTAAGATTGCGCGAAATTCAGCAAAATAGTCAACTTGGGCATAATCAAGTTTTTCAACTGGCGCACCAGTTATGATTAAGCCATCAAAATATTGCTGGTCAATCTGCGCTAAATTAACATACGTTTTAGCAATTTCATCGCGGGCTACTCCTTTGAAATGATGGGTGGCGGCATACATAAACGTGAGCTCAACATCGCCGTCAAGGTCATTAAAGATGCTGGCAAACTGTTTTTCAGTTTCTAAACGATTCGGCATCAAATTCAAAATCACGATTTGTTTCGCCCTTTTTTTCGTTGGCACAGAATTTTGTAATTGCTTTAAATAGCCATTTTTTAACGATACTGCCATAACGTCCCCCCTTTGCGTATTTGTCTTAATGACACACAATTTATACGCAACGCAGAATTTTGTCAAGTTAAGTAAAATTAAAGAATCGTTTGACATTATTAAAATCAGCATTAGAATGTGTATAGAAATTAGAAAACAATTAAAATTAAACTGCTATATGTAAGTGGTGTTTTAGCAAGGGGAATAGGATACTAAATGACTACTAAAAAACAAACAATTAAACTGGGGATTTTCGGCTTAGGAACAGTGGGGACTGGACTTGTTGAACTTTTACACACTAACGCACCGGTTTTGCACAACGCAAATATTAATTTTGAAATCACCCAAATCGTTGTGCATAACTTATCTAAGCAACGCGCCCCAATTACGCACGGGCTACCAATTAGTATTGATTCCACCACTATTTTAACCAATCCGGCAATTCAAATTGTCGTTGAAGCCATGGGCACAATTGAACCGGCCAAAACTTATATTAGTGCCGCACTCAACGCAGGTAAACACGTTGTGACTGCTAACAAGGATTTACTGGCAAAACACGGCCCGGAGCTCATCGCCCTTGCGCAACAAAATAAAGTTAATTTATATTATGAAGCTAGCGTGGCGGGCGGTATTCCGATTTTGCAAACCCTCACTAATAGCTACGCGAGCGACCAAGTCACCCAAATAGTCGGCGTTTTGAATGGCACGGCAAACTACATTTTATCGCAAATGGGTACTAACCATTTGAGTTACGCGGCGGCTCTGCAGCAAGCGCAGAAGCTCGGTTTCGCTGAAAGTAACCCCGCGCAAGACGTTGAAGGCATCGATTCCGCCTACAAACTCAGTATTTTAGCGCGCTTGGTCTTTGGCACCGCCGTCCAAATTTCAGAGTTTCCAATTAAGGGGATTACCGCGGTAACGGCCACTGACTTGCAACTGGCAAACGAACTCGGCTTTAAAATAAAACTGTTGGCAATCAGCAGATACACACAAAATGGGCTCGCACTCACGGTTGCCCCGACATTAGTGGCTCAAGGAACACTCTTAGCCAACGTCGATAATGAAAATAACGGCATTAATATTACGAGCGCTGCCCTGGGTAATTCCTTCTTGGCAGGTAAAGGGGCCGGTGCTTTGCCAACCGCGCAATCACTTACCAATGATTTGCTCCAAATTGCGCGTAACATCAACACGACATCACCGGAATTACCAATTAATACGCCAAATAATGTGCCGTTGATTCCCGTTACACCGGTGCAACGTTATTTCATCCGAACCATCGCCCCACTAAAAGATGCCAACGCTGTCCAACGTTTGACCGCCGATCGCCGTGGCGTAATCACCACGCCACTTTCTGTCGCACAACTGGATGCACTAGCACAGACCAATGAAATTATCGTCCAATATCCAATCTTGGAGTAATAATTACTAGTTATCCACCGTCCAATATTGCGATTCGTTAATCACCAAATAGCACGTCAGTACGCAAAAAAGCACGATTTCTCCTTATTGGTAAGGTAAAATCGTGCTTTTTGCTATTGAACAAGTAGCTATTAATTTTCGTAGCCGGTTGTGTTTAATACTGCGATGAACTTCTTAACTTCACCAACACTCATTACGAATGCCAATGCGGTTTTTTGATAAAAATCATCAGTTAAATTACCGTGATTTTCAGAAAGTACCTTGATGAATTTCAGTACCTTCGCATCTTTATTTTGCAAAGCTTGGCGCATTGCATCTGTTTCTGATTTTGTCACTGCGGTTCCTGTTACTAATGTCATAATTTTCTTTCCCCCATACATTTAACGATACAACTTATCAAAGGATAATGCAAATTTAATTGTACGTAAAATTGTGTACCTCTACTAATGTAATATTTGCTTTCAGATTACGTCCCCTTGAAACTTTACAAATACTGCCACTGCAGGATTTTCGATTAAATTGGTACATATGCTTGCCCCAACCACAAAAAATAGAACAATCCCAAAATAAAGGATTGTCCTGTAGTAAAAAGATTCTATTTGTTTTAGAGTAGGTTTGTCATTTCTGTACTTTTGTTTAAGAATATTCACGTACCACGGAATATACCTTAGACACTAAGTTTGATCACCTCACAAAATCCGCGATACCTGATTTGATTGAATCTGCCCACCACCGACTTAGTTTGAGAATTATTACTAACTAACGGAGTGCCGGCAAATTGCTTGGTGGGCGCAGCCTTTACACCGTGACTGGGGATGAGATGAGCAGTCTTAGGAATTTATTCCTTAGACTCCCAGCTTATCCGAACCTCACAAGACCGCATTTTGGCTTGGGAGGTTGCTTCCAGCGTGGTGCGCCAAGCAATTTGCCGGTACGGAGTGGTTAAGTTTATTCAATCCCACGTCAGACGGAATGGAGGCAAAATCTATCAATTTTAAGGCCGTTCAACCCCATGTGTACCAAGTTTAACCTGCCCATCAAGACCGATAAACTTGTGCTGCTTGGTTTGCCATAAGGCTGACTTTACAAATTTGTAGCTACCATTCCAAGTCGTCCAGTTGTCGTTAACTAGACCACCAGTATCGCCTGAGTCAGGATTAAAACACCAGTATGTGAAACTAAGCTTGTCCTGCTTGATTTCACTGCGTAAATATTTCAACCATTTCAAATTATTCCCAGTATGATTTTTCGCGTAACCGCCCCATTCACCAATGAAAATTGGCGCGATTTTCTCTTTATGAATGAATAACCAGTTTTTGTTCCAGTACGCTTTTACACTTTTCTTAAAGTTACCTTGCAGCCATGGTTGTTGATACACGATTGGGCCATAATCGTGTGACGAGTAGACAACCTGTTTTTGTTGTTTGGCCGCCAACTTGATTGGTGCTTTTTTGACACCTTGCAAATTAGCTCCCCACCAAGAATAATCGCCATTATATTGCTCAATTCCTTCAATGAAAACTAAGGCGTGCGGATTCTTTTTCAAAACCGCTTTTGCGCCCCGCGTGGCTGCGTATCGCCAATTATTTTGGGCTTTGCTAGTATCCCATTTGGCTTGCCCATGTGGTTCATTTTTCAAATCATATCCGATGACGGTATCGTTTTTCTTGTAAGCTTTTGCTAAATAACTAAGTGCATTAAGCCATTTAGTGGTCGAATAATTGTCATCGTACCACGTATCACTTTGGTAGCCATCCTTGGAAGGACTGTGGATATCAATGATTACCTTGACCCCATTTTGCTTAGCGTATTTAAGGAACGTGTTAAAAATTTGCTGATTGTTGAGCCCCTGCAATTCAGGGTTAGCGGCATAATTGATGTTTGGTGTGTCACGACTTGCTTTGCCAATCCGCCAATTATCAACCAAAGCCACTGACATCGGCACACGAATGACGTTAAAACCGTGATTCGCAATTGCCGCGACTGATTTTTTCATGCTAACTTGCCATAACCCGTGGAATGTATTGGCGGATGTTTCATAACCGAACCAATTCAGCCCAGTCAAACGGACCGTTTTATTCCGGCCATCGACAATCTTATTTCCTTTTGTGTGCAACCAATCTGATTTTGGCTTAGCTTGCGCCTCTACCGTAGTGACCTGTTGCGTCGCTAGGCTAGTTATTGCAACACCGCCAATCAACATTGCGGTCAATCCAACGATAATCAATTTTTTAAACTTCATGCTGTCCATCCTTAAAATTTGTATCTAATTAATTTACCATATTCATAAGTTAATTGTTATCCCTAATTGTCTGATTGCACTCAATAAAAAAGCACCACAACCCTCAATTGAGTTGTGGCGCCAAATTTACTATTTAGAATGATAAACCTTTAGTATACTTGCCATTCGTCGTGCTAGCCGTTGTATCGTCAATCTTCTTCATGGCATCGTTGATGGCAACCAATACCATGTCTTGCAAAGTATCCACATCGTCAGGATCAACAATCTTTTCATCAATCACAACGTCGTGTAACTTACGATCACCAGTGAAAGTCAATTTCACCATGTCATCAGGCGCAACGCCAACAAATTCCGTTGCTTCCAACGCTGCTTGATCAGATTGCATATCCTTTTGCATCTTTTGCATTTGCTTCATCATACCGTTCATATTACCGCCACCAAACATAGTTCTCTACCTCGTTTTATCTTAATTATTTTCTACTGTAATAAAATCTGCACCAAATAACTCTTCAGCCTTTTGCACAACATTGCTTGGAGCCGCATCCACCACCGGTTCTGCTGGTAACGCATTTTCCACGTTATCTTGTGATTCTTCAACTTCTGGTACTGTTGGTTGAACCGCTGGTTGGCTCGCAAATTCGAGCTTCGTCAGCGCTGGCGCAACCATTTGATCAACTGGAATGCCTTGCTTGTGTTGTTGGGCAAAGCTTTGGCGCGCTTGCTTCCATTGATCTTCTGAAATAAAGACCAACGTGAGCTCTTCACCAATTAAGCGGTTAATCCCCTTGAATACGTCCTGCTGTAACTGCGCATCCATGCTTGCCAAATGATGAATATACGGTTGGGCAAACGCCAAAATTACCGCTTCCGGACTAGCTGCCACAGGTTGGGCCGTCGTCATTTTCGCCGTTTCAACCACGCTGAGCATATTCAGCAAGTCACCGTAAATGTTTTGCATTTGCGATAAAGCCGGCTTAGTTGCATGCTTCAAAACGTCGAAAACCGCTTGCCCATCAACTTTGGCAATGGCGTCGTTACTTGCTGGCGTCGCGGTCGCCGTGTTAACCACTGGTGCGGTTGGGCGTGCTTGACTAGCAGGCTTTGAATCCGGCGTTGATTGTGCCATCATCGCTTGCACTTGCGCCATCCGACTACTTACAGGCGCCTCTGCTGGAGCTGGAGTCGCTGCAGGGGTTACCACCGGTGTATTGCTTACCACTGGTTGACTGACTGCTGGTTGACTGACTGCTGGTGCCACTGCATTGACCACTGGTTGTGCTTGGGTTTGAACAGGAGCCGCTTGTTGTGCAACCGGAGCCGTTCCAGCAGTTGCCACTGGCTGTGTACCCAATTGACTCAACTTAACGGTTAACACTTCCAGATAAACATCCGGGTGCGTCGTAAACCGTAATTGCTGTTGAATCTGGTTTAATTCATCAATCACCGCATACAAATACCGCGGTGACACGGCCTTCGCCAATGCTTGGAAACGGTCATCCGTAACCGCATTAACCATTTGTGGAGCGTCATTTGCTAACAATAAGTCGCGCACATAGCCAATCAAATCTTCAATGAAACGATTAGCGTCTTTACCTTCATCGAGTAACGATTGCAAAGTTGCCAGGGCCGTTTGTGTTTCGTGTTGCGTAAAATTCTCCACGTACTCACTGAGCAAGTTTTGGGTCACAGAACCCGTCACAAGCAGCGCGTTATCAAGTGTCACGGCTTCATCCCCAAATGACAAAGTCTGATCGAGAATACTCAAAGCATCCCGCATCCCACCTTCTGCAGCTTGGCCGATAACTTTCAATGCAGTTTCATCATATTGGTAGCCTTTTTGGTCGAGAATGTATTCCATTCGTTCCAAACTTTGCTTCAACGTAATCCGCTTAAAATCAAAGCGTTGCGTCCGCGAAATAATAGTTGCCGGAATTTTATGGGGTTCCGTCGTTGCCAAAATAAATACCACTTGGGCAGGTGGTTCTTCCAAAGTTTTCAACAGCGCATTAAACGCACCTGTGGATAACATATGGACTTCATCAATAATGTAAACTTTGTTAGGTGCTTGCGTTGGTGCGTATTTTGCCTTGTCGCGAATGTCACGAATTTCTTCAACCCCATTATTTGAGGCCGCATCAATTTCAATCACATCATTTAACGAACCGTCATTAACGCCGACACAGTTCGCACATTTATTACATGGTTCGCCATCTTGTAAATCCAGACAGTTCAAGGCTTTCGCAAAAATTTTTGCAGCTGAAGTTTTCCCAGTCCCACGAGGCCCCGTAAATAAGTACGCGTGGCTAGTTTGGCCCGTTAAAATGGCGTTTTTGAGAGTCTTGGTAACCACATCTTGCCCGACCATATCTTTAAATGTTTGTGGCCGCCAGACGCGGTAAAGTGCTTGATATGCCATTAAATGCTGCTCCCTTTCCTGAAAATCTATTACTACTAGTTTAACAAATTTTTGTGCGATTGAATATTATTTGTCTGTGACGTTCTATAAATTAGGATTGTTCTTTCCACTGCGCGCCTAGAAAGTACTTTGCGCACCACGCTGGAAGCACATGTTCAAGCCAAAGTGCGGTCTTGAACAACTCGAATAAGCTGGGGCTCTACGGGAATAAATTCCCAAGACTCCTCATCTCATCCTCAGCCGCGACATATGTTACACACATATCACCCCAGTCGCGGTGTAAAGGCTACCGCCCGCCAAGCACTTTCCAGACACTCCGTTAGTTTAAGATGACCTTACTAATACCATAAGCCATATAAAAATAACCATTCCAAAAAAATGATACAAAAAAATCGCAACCATCACTGATCACGATTCTTTCTAAATGTATGTATACGAAGCACAAATTACAGCATCCTTAGGGCTGCTACCTTCCGGTCCTGACCCAATTCGGAGTATAACCTTGCCCCGCAGTTAGTAATTATAGCGCACTTCATCCGTAGTGACAACACTATTTGTGAAATTAACCGTCAATCTCTTTTTTTCCCGCTTCGGCAGCCTTCCGTGCTTGCTTGGCTGCCTTGCGTCGTTTACGAATATCTTGGAAAAATGCTTGTAATAACTCGCCGGCATCTTTGGCTAACACACGTTCATGCACTTCCACTTGGTGGTTAAAGCGTTCGTCGGTTAATAAATTGTACAAACTGCCAACGACGCCCGCTTTGGGATCACGTGCTCCAAAGAACAGCTCCGGAATTCGGGAATTGATAATCGCACCCGCACACATAGGACATGGTTCCAATGTTACAAACATTTGGCAATCTTCTAAGCGCCATGAGCCAATATTGCGATTAGCTTCTTGGATTGCCATGATTTCCGCATGAATCGTTGCATCTTGGGCGTGCTCACGTAAATTATAGCCGCGGCCAATTATTTCGCCATCATGCACAATCACCGCTCCAATCGGCACTTCGCCAATCATCCCCGCCTTGCGCGCTTGTTTCAAGGCTTCGCGCATATATTTTTGTTGTGTCTCAATAGAAAGTTCCGTCATATCTATTACCTACTTTACGTTCAAACTTCTGTACGTGAATTTTGCACTAGCCTGTTGCTAAGTCCAATCATTGTAAAAACTTCAACATTTGTATTTGTATGAGTAACTCTAACTTATGGCTTGAACCGCAAGTTAACGGAGTGCCTGGAAATTGCTTGGCGGGCGCAGCCTTTACACCGTGACTGGGGGAATATGTGTGTAGCACATATTTCCGCTGAGGATAAGATGAGGAGTCTTAGGAATTTATTCCTTAGAGTCCCAGCTTGTCCGAGTTGTTCAAGACCGCACTTCGGCTTGAACATGTGCTTCCAGCATGGTGCGCCAAGTAATTTCCAGGCACGCAGTGGCCCACATCCACCCCAAGTCAAAATCTACTTCTCAGTATCAGTATAAGTACTTTCCAAGATATAGTAACCTTTATCCTTGCGAATAATCTCAGCGTTCCCAAAAGTTTCTTCCATCAATTTTTTAGCCGATGGTGCTCCTTGTTTCTTTTGCAGTACCACAGTCAATGTCCCACCAGGCACAAGATGTTGGGCCGCATCGCTAATCATCATTGATACGACATCTTTACCAGCGCGCACTGGGGGGTTCGTCAAAATTGCGGCATATTTATCGGTCACATCCGCATACACGTCGGAATGGAAAACATTAGTCCGACCCGCAACACCATTTGCTTGGGTATTCCGTTCGGCTAAACTCAAGGCCAAATTATTCACATCTACCATATCTAGTGTCCGATCAGGATAGGCCAACGCTAATGAAATCCCCACAGGACCATAGCCGGTACCCAAGTCGAGGATTTTACCTGACGGAGCGTTATTTTCACGGAACGCTTCAATCATGACCCGTGAACCGTAATCGACGGTTTGTTTTGAAAAAACACCGTTATCGGTGGTGAACTTAATATTGTGATTTAAGAGTGCGAACTCCCAAGTGTGTTCAGCATGCGCCACATCTGGGTTTTCAGTATAGTAGTGATTATTCATTAGTTTTCTCCGATACTTTTTCGATATTTTAACTATACTCGGTTAATAAATTAATTTATAGTTTTTTGTATGCAAAAAAACAAGGTATCACACCCTTTCCAGTTCCTAAATATTTCCCAGCATAACTATATGTGGTGTTTGAGCGTTGAAACATGCCACTACATGTTGTTATACTAAGTACATAAATTAATAACGAATGAGGTATAAATAAATGTCAAAATTAACTGTATTTACTAAAAACAACTGTATCCAATGTAAGATGACTAAGCGCTTCTTATCAGAACACGGCATCGATTTTGAAGAAAAGAACATCAACGAAAACCCTGAATACATCGACTATTTAAAGGGTCAAGGCTTCGCAGCCGTTCCGGTTGTTGAAGGTACTGGCATCGAAACTATTGCCGGATTCCGACCAGATGTCTTAAAAAAGTTAGCTTAATTTTGCAAACTTATGACACAACATCTTGAGCCGCGCACCACAAGATGTTGTGTTTTTTTATTCTCAAAAGCCAAGTTTTAGGAAAAATAAGGGGACGCTAGTCATGAGCTTAAAATCAATCAAGGATGTGACTTACTTCGATTTGAACAATGAAGTAAACATTCCAAAGAACAATTCGATCCAATTGGAAAAGGATAAAGAAGCCCTCGCCGCTTTCTTTAAAGAAAATATTGAACCTAACACAATGCAATTCAAAACTTTGCGCGACCGTTTTGATTTCTTGATGGATAATGATTTCATCGAAAAAGCCTTCGTTTTGAAATACAACTTCAGTTTTATCGAAGACCTTTATGACTACTTGGAAAGCCAAAAATTCCAATTCAAGTCTTTCATGGCCGCTTACAAATTCTATGCTCAATATGCTTTGAAGTCTAACGATAACAAGTATTACATTGAAAGCTACATGGATCGGGTCGCAATGAACGCCTTGTATTTTGCCAACGGTGACACTGAACTTGCAATGTCATTAGCTGATGAAATGATCCACCAACGCTACCAACCAGCGACCCCTTCATTCTTGAATGCTGGTAAATCTCGTCGGGGCGAATTGGTTTCATGTTTCGTTGTGCAATCAACCGATGATATGAATTCAATCGGTCGGATGATTAACTCAGCGCTCCAATTGTCACGTATCGGTGGTGGTGTCGGCATGAACCTTTCTAACTTGCGTGAAGCTGGTGCCCCAATCAAGGGTATCGAAAACGCCGCTTCTGGTGTCGTACCAGTGATGAAATTGTTGGAAGATTCTTTCTCATACTCAAACCAACTTGGCCAACGTCAAGGTGCTGGTGTGGTTTACTTGAACGTCTTCCACCCAGACATCATGCAATTCCTCGCAACTAAGAAGGAAAACGCCGATGAAAAAATTCGGGTTAAGACGCTTTCACTTGGTTTAACTGTACCAGATAAGTTCTACGAATTGGTACGCACTAACGAAGACATGTTCCTCTTTTCTCCATACGATGTTGAAAAGTTTTATGGCACACCATTTAACTACGTTGATATCACTGCTGAATACGATAACATGGTCGCTAACCCTGCCATCCGTAAGTACAAAATCAGTGCCCGTAACTTAGAAACTGAAATTTCAAAACTCCAACAAGAATCTGGCTACCCATACATCGTGAACATCGACATGGCTAACCGTGAAAACCCAGTTGCTGGTAAGATTATTTCATCTAATTTGTGTTCTGAAATCTTGCAAGTACAAACTCCATCAGACATCAACAACACCCAAGGTTATGACAAAATGGGAATTGATGTTTCATGTAACTTAGGTTCAATCAACATTGCTAACATGATGGACACACCTGATTTTGGTAAGTCTGTTGAAGCAATGATGCGTGCTTTGTCATTTGTTTCTGACTCATCACAACTTGATATTGTGCCTTCAATCCAAAAAGGTAACAACGAAGCTCACGCGGTTGGTCTTGGTGCGATGGGACTTCACGGTTTCTTAGCTAAAAACCACATCATGTACGGTGACGCTGATTCACTTGATTTCACCAATGTCTTCTTCATGATGGTTAACTTCTACACTTTAGTCGCTTCAAATAAAATCGCCAAAGAACGCAAGGAAACTTTCAAGGACTTTGATAAGTCAACTTACTTCACCGGTGAATACTTCGACAAGTACACATCACAAGATTGGGGTCCAAAGTCTGCTAAGGTTGTTGATTTATTTGGTGGTCAACACATCCCTACACGCGAAGACTGGGCTCAATTAGCAGCGGATGTTAAGGAATTTGGTTTGTACAACCGTAACCGTATGGCCATTGCGCCAACTGGTTCAATTTCATACATCAACGATGCAACTTCATCATTGCACCCTATCGTTAACCGTATCGAAGAACGTCAAGAAAAGAAGATTGGTAAGATTTACTATCCAGCACCATACTTATCAAACGACACAATTCCTTACTACAAATCAGCCTACGATACCGACATGCGTTTGGTTATCGACATCTACGCAACCGCACAACAACACATCGACCAAGGTATGGCGTTGACGTTGTTCATGCGTTCAACATTGCCAGAAGGTTTGTACGAATGGAAGAACGGCCGTACTGATAAAATGACCACCCGGGACTTGAACATTTTACGCAACTACGCCTACAACAAGGGCTGTAAGTCAGTGTACTATGTGCGGACATTTACCG
Source organism: Periweissella cryptocerci (assembly GCF_004358325.1). Classification (NCBI taxonomy): domain Bacteria; kingdom Bacillati; phylum Bacillota; class Bacilli; order Lactobacillales; family Lactobacillaceae; genus Periweissella; species Periweissella cryptocerci. The sequence continues at coordinate 1,024,543 of NZ_CP037940.1, forward strand.
ATGATGGTGGTGAAGCTGGCGTCAACGAATGCGAAAGCTGCTCAATCTAATAGACGCAATCAAGTTTAATATCGTATAATAAAAGGCGTGGACCCAGTGCCACGTCTTTTGTATTATTAATAACTATTTACGGTTCTATTTCGCCTAACGTGGGATTGAATATAATTGACCACTACGTGCCAGTAAATTACCGCCACTTCGTTAGTTAGGAATAATGCTCATACTAGCGAAAAATTGTTACCAAACATAGACCGCAGTGGCATGAAAAACAGCACTGACAATAGAACTTCAGTAATTCGATGATTCAAAAGTACGGAAATGACAATCCCACGCTGGAAAAAAATATGCCCTACTTACTATTAAACTTAGTGTTTTTTATTTTCCAGTTAGTCCGCTAAACATAGCTAACTAACGGAGTGACTCAAGAATTTGGTTGCCGGGCGTAGCCTTTACACCGTGATGGGAAGTGATTTATCACTTCGCTCAAAGTAGCTGAGACTACAGGCTCAGCAGGTTTGCTTCCATCTCGGTGCGGCAGCCAAATTCTGTGGCACGCAGTGGCAAGTAACAACTCAACTGACTAAAAAGACAAATTTGGAGAGGTTAACGATAAATGACTGAAGCATATAAAGCTATTAACTGGAACGAAATCGAAGATGCCATTGATAAGGCAACTTGGGAAAAATTAACGGAACAATTCTGGTTAGACACCCGGATTCCATTATCAAACGATTTGGATGATTGGCGTCAAATGAACACTACTGAACAATACTTAGTTGGCCACATTTTTGGTGGTTTAACTTTGCTTGATACCGTGCAATCACAAGACGGGATGTCAGCTTTGAAAAAAGACATCCGCACGCAACAAGAAGAAGCGGTCTTCAACAACATTGAATTCATGGAATCAGTGCACGCTAAGTCTTACTCATCAATTTTTGAAACTTTGAACACCCCCGCTGAAATTGACGAAATCTTTGATTGGACAAACACCAACGAATTTCTCCAATGGAAAGCCCAACGGATCAATGGTATCTACCAAACTGGGACCCCTTTGCAAAAGAAAATTGCCTCAGTCTTCTTGGAAACTTTCTTGTTCTACTCTGGTTTCTACACGCCATTGTACTACTTGGGCCACAACCAATTAGTGAACGTGGCGGAAATCATCAAGTTAATCTTGCGTGACGAATCAGTCCACGGAACTTACATCGGTTACAAGTTCCAATTAGGCTTCAACGAATTGCCTGAAGAAGAACAAGAAGAACTTAAGGGCTGGATGTATGACTTGTTGTACGACTTGTATGACAACGAAGAAAAATACACCCACCAAATGTACGACGAAATTGGCTGGTCAGAATCAGTCTTAACCTTCTTACGTTACAACGCCAACAAGGCTTTGATGAACTTAGGTCAAGATCCAATGTTCCCTGATGGCGCCGATGACGTTAACCCAGTTGTTATGAATGGGATTTCAACTTCAACTTCTAACCACGATTTCTTCTCCCAAGTTGGGAATGGTTACCGTTTGGGCCAAGTTGAAGTAATGGACAACGATGACTACAACTACGGTCTTGATAAATAGTTATTAGACATCTTCACCATATATACACATTTAATCGCTATAATAGAGCTAGGGCATTGATTGCCTTAGCTCTTTTTGTGTCCTTGGCTGGTACAAGCGTTACCGGCCACCGCGCACCACCAATCATCAAAACATAGCATTCACAAATGCCAGCGCTATCTATTTGGCGCAGTGGCACCAACATATATCCGGCTTACCGAGCCAATTTTAATTACGGAGGAATATCGTATGTCAATCAAATCAGTGGCCGTTTTTTGCGGTTCACACAAAGGCAAAAATCCGCACTTTTCTGAACAAGCCGCATTATTAGGCCATTATCTGGCCGCCCACGAACTCGAACTTGTTTATGGTGGTTCTGAAGATGGCCTAATGGGTGTCGTCGCCCTCGCCACCATGAAAGCTGGTGGGCGCGTGTACGGTGTTCACCCCGCCAACTTGACGGAATCTCGAATGAATCCCGCCGATATCACTGAATTAATCACCGTTCCCGACATGGACACGCGCAAACGTAAAATGATTGAGCGCGCCGATGCGTTTATCGTCTTACCCGGCGGTTTTGGAACGCTGGAAGAACTGGGGCAAGTTATTTCGTGGTCGAAAATCGACCTGCAAGAAAAACCGACTGCTTTTTTCAACATTGATAACTTCTACGACACACTGTGGGCTTGGCTAAACGAAACCATCGAAGCCGGTTTTGTCCCCAAAAGTGACCTCGACTTAGTTTACAATGGTAGCTCAATTGAAGATATTTTTGGCTATTTCGATGCCTTCAAATACCCCGAGCAATATAAAAAATAAAAAAGCTGCTACCCTGACAAATTCACAAAGTCAGGGTAACAGCTTTTTAGTTTTATTTATTCTAGCGTGAAATTTGGATATGTGTTTCAGATTGATTCCCACTACGAGGCTGGAACCAGTCTGGACACCGTGATGGAAGACAAGCATTTGAAGCCACAGTGCGGTCTTCAAATGTTTGCGAAGCTTGGTTCGCTAACGCGGTAACCATCTTCACAAATCCATAATCAGTAACGAAACCCGTTACTGATTATGCCATCACGGTGCGAGCTAAAGTCCAGCCTGTTTCCAGCCTCTTCGTTAGTTTGCGCAGGCAGTCTGACTAGTAATATGCCGTATAGCGGTAATCAATAATTCCACGCAGTGGCATCATGCATCTCGTCACATTTTATAAATCCCACGTCAGACGGAATAGAGCTTTTTTTCATTATAATAAATGCCGATGTTCCAGGACAAAATCCGCCATCGCCGTATAATGCTTTGTGATTGCCGTTTGAATCTGCCCTTCATCGCGCGTTTGGAGGGCGAGCGCAATCTGATATTTTTCATGTAACAGCTGCGGGCGGCGCTCCAGGTTGGCGAGCTCGTGGAGATACAATGACTCCCGATATTGCCGCATTAGCCGCTGGTAGTGGCCTTTGAATAACGAAGTCATGTATTTGTATAAATACCCATCAAAACGTCTCAGCAGCAACATTGCCCCCTGTTCATCGGGTACCGAGATTTGATCAGGTTTCCACAGGTTCACCAAATACTGTAATTCTGCATCGGTGTAATGCACAATTGCCTGGCGCCCAGCCAACGTATCGAAGAAGGTCGTTAATTCTCGAAATTCAGCTAAGTGTTGTTTCGTAAAATAAATGACGCGCCAATAGCGCCCACAATCATTGCCGATTAAACCTTGCTTCGCTAACGCCGCCAACGCTTGGCGCACTGGTTCACGGCTGATACCAACAAAATTAGCGATTTCCGGTTGCTTTAATTCCGTTCCTGGTTCAATTTCCCCGCTTCTAATCAAGCGTGCAAGTGTGTCATAAATCACACTTTTTAGCGCCCGGTCCCCCTGTGTAAAGACCGCTTCCTTAATTTTTGTACAATAAAATGGTTCTGCATTCGCCAAATCTAAGCCCCCTCAACGCCATTTAACTCTTATACAATGATTATATCACTCTACTTGTTTGTTAATTTTTACAAATTAGTTATTTTTTACTTATATGTCTATTTAACTTTACGATTTTAACGTTGTCACTAAAACTAGCCATAAAAAGTCATTACATCCTGCCTAAACAATAATGTAATGACTCCAATTATCACGCTTCATATATGATTAGTTTGACACTAACAGTATCCTAGTTAATGTACGTAAACTTTCGTACCATTGGGCATGTTCTTGTAGAACCAGATTGAATCCGCAACACTCAAGCGAATGCAGCCATGTGAGGCGCGGTGTCCCAACTGATTACCATATTGGGTACCGTACGCCCCATTTGCCGACGTGGTTGGGATGCTGTGGAAATAATAACCACCAGGCGCAAATGCGCGCCAGTACTTCGCACCACCGTTGCCACCCCAGAAATACGAACCACCACTACTCAACTTGAAGTGCCCTAGCACAGTTGGCGTTGCGTAGGCACCTGTTGAACACAGCATCGTATACACAATTTTGTTGCCTGATTTAAGGTAAACTCGCTGTTTGGCAACTGATACTTCCACATTCAAGTTCTTCGTTTTTTTGACATTAATAGTTTTCCCACCTGTCGCATTACGCCAGTATTGACCAGCGGGCTTCAGACCAGATGCGGGCACCCAGCCAACTTTTTGCCCCGACCCTGGCAATGCTACTTGATAATAAACTTTGTTATCAACCGTCGTGGCTTTTTGGCTTAACTTAACCATATACCCTTGGACATTTTTGCTGGCGTCAGCATGCTTATTCTGTTGGGCTTTATAGTATGGCTTCGTCCAAACATTCGCTGAACTCTTAACAATCCGGTACCCGCTCGCCTTGGCGGTCGACATTACTGGTGCCACAACCCGCACACTAAAGCGTTGGGTCACAATTTGCTTATTACTCAACGTCATCTTAACCGTCACCCTGGCCACCCCCAATTTCATCCCCCGAGTGAGCAATCCGTTGGAAACTTTCAATACCTTGGGATTGCTTGACGACACGCGGTACTTCGCGATTTTCAAGCCGCTATCTTTGTTGATTGTGGCCTTAAAACGATTATATTGACCAACATACATGAACTTCCGCAGATTAGTCAGTTTGACAACTGGTTTCGCCGATTCAGCTGGTGGAGTTTCTTTAACTTTACGGGTTGTTGTGGCACTAGTTTCCCCCGTCACAGCGGCGTGGGCGGTGGTCACAGTCATCCCCAAAGTCGCCAGACACATCAAACTAACGAAACTACGTACAATTAATTTTGCTTTCATTTTTATCGTCCTCCTTATATTTTTCTATCCATTATTTTAAATGCACCCAACAAGCCACAAATTAAGCAATGGCTGCGGCATGCAAATTATGTTATATCTCAATTTTCTCAAAATAATGTGAACATTTCTACTAAAAGCATTCAAAAAGCACCCTGACTATCTAAAGCCAAGGTGCTGCAATTCTACAATTTCCATTTCTTTTTAAACGCAACTACCCCGAACAAGCCGACGAGCACGGTCAGCCCGAGAACTGGTACGACATAATCTTTTACGCTACCAGATTTTGGTAATTTTGCTTTATCTGCATTAGTGGTTGTGGCGCCATTATTACTAGTATTCTTTGCCGAATCTTTACGGTTTGTTTGACCCGCTTTATTGTGGCTGTCATCCTTCTTACCAGGTTGTTTGTCACCACCACCGGAGCTTGGTAGCTTTCCTGGTATTTCATCACCGTTGGTTTTATCGGGCGTTTTATCATTTTCATTGCCCGATGCGGTATCAGTTTTGTCAGGCGTTGTGCCAGAATTTGGCTTATCGCTACCATCTGGGGTCGCCCCCCTCTTAGCGTACACAAATTTATAACTCTGGGCCGTATTTTCATCAAATTTGAAATTCGTCCCAATTAATTCATCGCGATGCTCCCAAGTGAGGTCGGGCACAAGTCGTGATGTACTATTGGTGCTACCGTAGAGCTCCTTGAAATCATAATTATCAAAGTCTTTTGGTGTTAAATCAACCAAGTCATCCACGTAACCTGAAATTTCTTCCGGATCTTGTAGTTCCTTGCCGTCAGTATCAACGCGGTAAATTGTAATCGGTTCGGCAATTTTGCGGAATTGATAAACGATTTCACGGTCACCGGCTCCAATAACTTTAGTTTCATCACCGGAAACGTATTTTCCAGTGCCATAGCCTGCAATTTCAGGTACCCCGGAAAATTCATACGCCTCATCTTTAACACCAGCAATACTGAACGGTGTCACATCATCACCATTGCTATCTTGCTTAATTTCGGCGCCATACTGATCAATATATTTATATGTGACCGAACCAATTGCCGCATAGACAAACTTGTAGCTCCGACCAGCATTATCACCGTAATTCAAGCTATCCGGATTATCGATTAAATTATCAGCGCTAGTCCAGCTACCCGTATCAGCTGTGCTTGCGTCAGTGCTACTCATTAAACTTTGGAAGCGATAACCAGGAAAATCATCACGTAGCGTTAAGTCAACAATTTCATCGGGTTGCCCTTCAAATTCTTTAGAATCTAGCACAGTGCCATCACTGTCAACCCAATAAACAGTAAACGCCTCTGCGTCATCTTGATTGTAGCGATAAATAATCGGTTGATTCAAGCTAGTAATTGCACGAGTCTTATCCCCCTCTAGGGTACCATTGCTATATCCCGCAATTTCAGGCGCGCTAGGAGCAGTAAAAAAATCACTGCCTTTGAGTACCGAATCACTGATACGTACATCAGCAGTTTGCGGACCAACTGGAGTGCCATCTGTTCCCTTTGTTATTGGTCGCCCTTTTTGATCAACATATTGATAATTGACCTTGTTGTTGATATACCAGACTGTGTCAGGTGTTGAAAACCATCCTTGATTATTGATAGCATCCCTAAATGTAACCGCCACCGCTAAATCATCGGCAGTTGGTTTATCCCTATCAACAACACCCACTGGGGTAACAACACCACCACTGGGCACCCCGTCAAAACCATTGCTAATATAAAAATCGGGATTAAGGGGATTAAGCCCGCCAACGTTGACATTTTGTACCGCATTATAATCATCAACTCCCACAAAAAATGCCTCTCCCGCAATATATTCTAAACTTGGTAAATCAACTAAATTAATAGTTTGTAAATTGGGATTATATCCGAATGCACAGTACCCAATCTCTTCTAAACTTGGTAATCCAATTATACTAATTTCGGAAAAGCTCCCCGCTGCAAAACAATAGGAACTACCAGCATCCCCAAAACGCTTTAAAACAGGCAGTTTTTCAAGCACCACTGTTGTCAAAGTACTATTCAATGCAAACGCTCTGCTTCCAATATCATCTAGCATTGGTAAATCAACTAATCTAACTGATTCAATATCAATTCCAGTTCCAAATGTTCCTTCAAATGCAGCTTCCCTAATATGTTGCAACGTGGGTAAACCTTGAAGTACAACTTTTTTCAAATTTGGGTATTTTTTGGTGTTATTTTGTGCTATCCCAAAAGCTTCCACGCCAATGGCAACAAGATTTTCAAAATCATCACCAGTAATCGTTAAATCGCCATCCCAATTTCTATATGCCTCAGATGAAGTGAACGCTGAACTAAATCCAGTGATTGTTGTACCAGCTGAATCATAAGAAAAATCGGCGTATGTAAAAACATGGCCAACGCGCGCAGTTTTATCCTTAGTAGCCGCACTCTTTGTTGCTTTTTCTTTCGTCCCGCGGTTTTGCTTAGCTTGCTCAGCGGCAGTAACTTGCTGTGTTTTTTCTAACTTTTCGACTTTATTTTCAGTTTGGGCCGTAGCTACTTTTCCATCCGGTAGCACATCGGGAATTTCAACAACCGGGCGCGTGTTAGCTTTTTCAGTATTATTAGAGTCATCGTTTTGCATTGCTACATCGGCTTCCAAAGCTTCCGCCAGCACAATTGGTGTCGTCCCCATCCCACCAGCTAAGGTTGCCGCTGCCAGACTAGCGTACATTACGTGCTTAACTTTTTTATAATCGCGATGTTTCGTTTTATTATTCATCCATACTTCTCCAATATTTATAGAATATTATCTAAGTTAATTTTAATTTAGCAATATGAAGGAACCGTGTCCCAACATTGAACAAACGGGACATCTTTTTTATTCACTTTTTCACTAAGCCCAGTCGGAAATTATCCATCCTTGTCATTGTAAATTCAAAAAATCCGTACTTAGACAATGTCCTCTCTCATTTCGATACCATTACGCATTCCTTTGAGCATTGGCCGAATTTTTCAGACCTCCCAAGACCGTATTTTGGCTTTGCGGGCTACTTCCAACGTGATGTGGCAAGTGGTTTACGGATTAGGGGTGACATTTAGTAACACAATGCTTAAGCAAATAATGGGATTACTTCATTCGTAATTCACGCGGCGAATATTGACACAATGATAATCACGGTATCTCGATTAACCGTCCTCTATCCTATCAATCGAATAAAATTAAACGTGATGATATAATTAACATGAAAATGTGAATGCAGAGTGAATTAGCAAACAAACAATGAAGAGGTATAAAAAAATGAGAAAATCAATTTTATTATGTGCTATTCCACTGTTGTTAGGTATGATGATGTGCACTAATGCTAATGCCGAAAGCATGAAAGTTAAAAAGGGATACACATACTACTCAACTAATCCTAAAAAATTCAAAGCAAAATATCATGTTAAAGCGAAAAAAATCAAACAAGGCAATTACCAAATCAACAAAAATAGTAGCGGAACAAGAATGCTAGTTGTAGATAAAAAATACAAAACGCAAGACACTGACAGTAATTTCAAATTCACTTATACTCGTGTAAAATCTGGCTATTCTGTCCGTCTACGACACGCAAAATTAGTACCAATTAATAAAGCTAAATCCCACGCAAGCCTGTTCCTGAAAAACAAACAGCAAAAGAAGTACGTTTATAGCAACGCATTTCTACGTGTCGGAACTGATATTCAACCAGGCAAATATGTAATTAACGGTAAGAAACACGTTAAAAATCATTACCTCAAATATGATTCATCTGAATCCCCTGTATACTTACTAGCAAATGATTGGGGTTCATTAGATGGAACAGCAAGTTACGATTACCATTATTTTGAGGCTGATGATGACTCAGTTGATTGGAATGCTTCCGATGCAGAATCACAAGAATCCTGGGTCGAATTAAATGAAAATATGAATACTGGTTATGGCGATGATAGTTACGTATGCCCTTCGTATTCAGGATACTTCTACTTTACCGGCGGAACATTGTCGATTTTCTACAGTAAAACAACAACCTACGAAGGCGATTACTGGATTTGCCAGCCGTCATATTATTCATATAAACATTACACTCCTGGTAAACAAAGAACTATTACTTTGAAAACCGGTCAATTCATCGAACTTCGTTATGGATCTTCAATTACTTATTTCATGAAGTAGCATAATATTTACCAAGGCGCTCTCATTTTGAGAGTGTTTTTTTAATTGTGCTTAAGCTAGTAGTATTAACACTCATAACGAATATATCAGCATCTGCTTGCCAACGTTAATAAGTACTAAATGGTACTATGAATTTGGACGGTTCATAGTCCACATCAAGAGCCTTAATCACATTGGGAACATCTTCGAACTCTGCGCCTTTAATCAATGAAACGAAGTCATAGAGATCATAGCGAAACCTCGTCTACGTGTAATATCAGCCACTATTGAATGTGAGTAGGCGATAATGTTTTGCGAATCTGGATAATAAAAGAATATGAGTTTATCAGACATAGCAATCTCCTTTACCAATAATCAGGCTATAACTTAATGACTAATCTTCAATTACTTCATTTAAAAACAAGCCTTCCCCTTTTAATTCTTCAACAATTTCTATAATTGATGTGCCATCTTCTCTTTCAAATCTTTTCGATACACCAAGAGTACCAGCTGAAATTGTGTCCCATGCGGTGATAACATGATCTACTCTAGAAAAACCAATTTTGTCCATAACTTCAGTTGCAAAATATGGAACACTATCACCAATCACATACATCACGTTATACTTTGTCCACTGAATTTCTTCTTGAGACTCCTGACTACCAAATCCAACTGTTATCACACCATCGTTGAAGAAAACGTCACCATATTGTCCTAGCAATTTTAAGGCATGGTCTTCATCGCAATCGCCAAGGTAGTACACATTTGAATGCGTAGCTTCAAGAACCCCGGGTCGAACTTCAGTTTCTTCATTCATTTTCACCGGTACTTCTAAAATTAAGAATATTTGTTCAGAACTATGACCCTTAATCCAAATCTTAAATATCTCCGCAATCATATCTACATCTATGTTGGCTTTGATTTGTTTTTCAGATAGCTCATATTCATTAAATAGGGTGTCCGCACTGCTAATGATTGATCCTTTTTTCATTTTTAACATGACATATTCTCCAATTTATTGATTAATAATATTATCGCGTCAATATTATTATCTAATAAAAGTTTGAATTTTCCTAAGATGACAGCCATTCGCTAAAATTATTTTGATTCATTTAAAAATTCTGCAACTCACTGCTGTCTTGCCCAACCATTATGTCCTGCAAAGTCGGTTACACATCTGCTGAGTTTGTTTTCAGTTTCTTAACAGCAGATGCACTGTCTGACAATGAATCTACTGGATTATTTGAATCACTCATGGTTCGTTATCTCTTACACATTAATTAGTATCATGATTATTAAACATGATTTATCAGTTCTGTTTATTCTAGCGCGGGATTCTCATTTCTGTACTTCTGTTTAACAATACTCACGTACCAAGAAATATATCTTGAGCACTAGTTTGAGAATTATTACTAACTAACGCAGTGGCCAATTCTATTCAATCCCACCTCAGACGAAATCCATTTATGTACAAAAAAAACGCTCGGACCGAAGTCCAAACGTTTTTCTAATAAGCTAGAATTACTTCTTGGCTGCAGAAGCACCAGCTTCTTCAAGAGCAGCAACAAGAGCATCAGCATCAGCTTCTGGAAGAGCTTCCTTGATGATTGATGGTGCACCATCAACTAAGTCCTTAGCTTCTTTCAAGCCCAAGCCAGTTGCTTCACGAACTGCCTTGATAACCTTGATCTTAGCTGAACCAGCTGAAGTCAATTCAACGTCGAATTCAGTCTTAGCAGCTTCACCGGCACCAGCAGCACCAGCAGCAGCTACAGGAGCAGCAGCAGAAACACCGAATTCTTCTTCGATTGCTGAAACAAGATCAGCAAGTTCCAAGATAGTAGCAGTTTTCAATTCTTCAATGATAACGTCTTTGTTCAAAGCCATTGTTAATTTCCTCCGAAATATTGTTTTGTTTTAGGATGCCTGCTTAAAATTAAGCGGCTGGTTCTTCGTCCTTGGCATCTGATACGGCCTTAACGGCGTATGCAAAGTTGCGGACAGGTGCTTGCAATGTAGAAAGCAACATTGACAACAAGCCATCACGTGATGGTAATGCTGCGTACTTGTTGATTTCTTCAACTGAAGCGATAGTACCGTCGATAACACCACCCTTGATTTCAAGGGCTTCGATCTTATCGGCGTATTCCTTCAAGATACGGGCAGGTGCGATTGCGTCTTCCTTAGAAAAGGCAACTGCAGATGGGCCGTTGAAGATTTCCTTCAAATCAGAAAGGTTGGCTGCGTCAGCGGCACGAGTCAAGATTTTGTTCTTGATAACCTTCAATTCGATTCCTTCTTCACGAAGAGATTTACGCAATGCGTTTGATTGTTCAACAGTTAAACCACGTACGTCAACAACAACAGATGATACTGCTTCAGTAAACTTAGCGGCTGTTTCTTCAACCAAACCTGCCTTAACGGCAATAGCTGATTCACTCATGTATTTTTTCCTCCTTTATTTATTTTGATTTCTCAAAAGAAAATCCCCCGGTCAAGCAAACTTGAGCCGAGGGAATTAAAGTCGTTGTAAACTTCCTCGGCAGGATATTAAGGCAAATGCCTCCTGAGTCTTAGGTAGAAATCGTATTCAATTAACTACGTAATAATATCAGGAATCCTGCGATTGGTCAACCACTAATTTAATTTAAATTAAACTAATGATTACAATGAGTCAACAGCAACGTTAACTGAAGGACCAAAAGTAGATGCGATAGATACGTGCTTCACGTAAGTTCCCTTAACGGCAGCTGGACGTGAACGAACAACAGTATCTGAGATAGTCTTCAAGTTTCCAACAAGGTTTTCAGCATCGAATGATACCTTACCAACTGGAACTGAAACATTACCATCACGGTCAGTCCGGTAAGTAACCTTACCAGCTTTTGATTCTTTAACAGCCTTAGTAACGTCCATAGTAACCGTACCAGTCTTAGGGTTTGGCATCAAACCCTTAGGACCAAGTGCACGACCAATACGACCTACTTGAGCCATCATGTCTGGCGTTGCAATAGCAACGTCAAAGTCCAACCAACCGTCTTGGATGCGCTTGATCAAGTCAGCATCACCAACGACATCAGCGCCAGCAGCTTCCGCTTCCTTAGCCTTGTCACCTTGTGCGAACACAACAACAGTTTGATCTTTACCAGTACCATTAGGTAAAACTACGGCACCACGTAATTGTTGATCAGCTTGACGAGTATCAACGTTCAAGTTGAAAGCAATTTCAACTGTAGCGTCAAAGCCCGCAAAATCAATTTCTTTAACTAATGCAACTGCTTCGTCGAGAGTGTAGTCCTTAGTTTGGTCTACCTTTTCGAGGGCAGCAACATATTTCTTACCATGTTTGTTAGCCATTTTTAGCTATTCCTCCTTGCAAATGCGGTCAGACGGTGTCCCCACCTCCCGCTTGATCTTACATACTTTCGTACGTGATCCGACTGTGTGTTAGCAATTAGCCTTCGACAACGAAGCCCATTGAACGTGCAGTACCTTCAACCATGCGCATTGCTGCTTCAACAGAAGCTGCGTTAAGGTCTTGCATCTTAGTTTCAGCGATTTCTTGGACTTGCGCCTTAGTAACCGTTGCAACCTTCTTAGTGTTAGGTTCACCAGAACCCTTTTCAACACCAGCTGCCTTCTTCAAAAGAACGGCTGCTGGAGGAGTCTTAGTGATGAAGTCGAATGAACGATCTTCGTACACTGAGATCACAACTGGAATAAGCATACCTGCTTGATCAGCAGTACGTGCGTTAAATTCCTTTGCGAACCCCATAATGTTGATACCAGCTTGACCAAGGGCAGGACCCACTGGTGGAGCTGGAGTTGCCTTAGCGGCAGGAATTTGTAACTTAACAACTGTTACGACTTTTTTAGCCACGATACATTACCTCCGTTTCGTGTTGTGGTATGAATGGAGATAAGATTTCTCCTCCCACATATGCCCCATTTGAAGCATACTTGAGTATAATAGCACCAAAGGCGACTAAGTACAAGAACTTAGCCGCCTTTTGCGTAAAAAATATTCATTTGCTTTGTCTCAACGCCTGACTCTGCGCTCAGAATCATCATTTGTGACTGGAGTTTAGCTTTCTACTGTAGCCTTGGAGTCGCGATAATCTTCCATCCCCTGTAACGTCTTCATTTCACGCATCAAACGCACATATGGAATTCCCATCACCAGCACAGAAGCCGTCCATGATAACGGATTCGAGAGCATTGCCCCAAAGTAGCCCAAGATTGGTACTAAGAACAAGCCACCAAACGTCCGGGCAATTAATTCACCAACCCCTGAAGCAGTCGGCACGATACTGTTCCCTGTTCCTTGTAAAACATTGCGCCAAATGAACAAAATCGCTAACAAGGCATACGTGACCCCAACAACGTTGAAGTACGTTTGCGCCATCGTCGAGATTTGCGCGTTCCCACCATTTTCAATAAATAGGCTGACCAAGTGATCGGCGAAGAAAATTTCCAACGCCCCAATAACAAATGAAATTAGAATTACGACCACCGTAATCTGTTTGGCACCAGTAATAATCCGGCTAAATTTACGGGCACCGTAGTTTTGGGCGGTATACGTCGCCATTGCCGTCCCAAATGACAAGAAAATCAACACGGCAAATTGGTCAATTTTCGAGGCAGCGGTCGTTGCGGCCACGGCATCGGTACCTAACTCGTTAATCGCCATTTGTAAGATGACCGAACCAATCGCAATGATTGATGATTGGAGAGCAACTGGATAACCGACTCGGACGTGTTCCCAAATCCGACTACCAACCATTTTAAAGTCCGCCCACTTAATTGCCAAAACTGGTAGGTGCTTAGGAATCCAAGCAATTAACAATACGGCTGAGACGATTTGTGAAATAACCGTCGCATACCCAGCTCCTTCGACCCCCATGTGAAAGACCAGGATAAACCAGAGTTCTAAGATTACGTTGAGGACTTGGCCGACCACTAAGAAAATCAGCGGCGTGCGCGAGTCACCGACTGCCCGGTAGACATTGGCCAACAAATTGTACGCCATTTGGGCAAACGTCCCCGCAAAAATAATATAAATAAACAAATAAGCATCTTCATAAATATCGGCAGGAGTGCGCATAACATGCAAAATATTTGGTAAAAATTTTAACGCTAAAATCGTCACAAATATCGACGTAATCAAACTAATCACAATCCCCATCGCAAAACTCTTTTTGACCCCATCTAAATCTTTGGCCCCAAATTTTTGCGCGGTAATAATAGCTAACCCAACGGTCAAACCGTTAGCAAATCCTAAAACTAAAAATTGCAGGGCACCCGTCAAGCCAACGGCGGCCAAGGGTTTCACCCCTAACGTCTGGCCAACAATTAAAGTGTCCGAGAAACTGTACATTTGCTGAAAGAAATTCCCAATGAGTAACGGAATCGAAAACAGCATAATCTTTTTTAATGGTGAGCCGGTTGTTAAATCAATCATTCATATCGCTCCCTGTTTTGTAGAAAAAAGGACCTTGACCATCAGCTCAGTCAAAGCCCTTCATTTATATTTACAATAATTCTAAAACTTAAAACGTTTCAACCTTATCAACATCATCGTATGACATTTCGGTAGGTGTTTCACGTCCGAAGACTTCAACCGTCACGTTCAACAATTGCTTTTCATCGTCGGCAGAGGTAACAACCCCTTCCATACCAGCAAATGGTCCGGCCACAATCTTAACGGTTTCGCCTTCAGCAATTTCGATTTTTTCTTCACGGCGTGCAGAAATTCCCATCCGGCTCATCAAGTTATCAACTTCTTCAGGCAAGAGTGGTGTTGGCTTTGAACCACCACCGTGGGAACCAACGAACCCAGTCACACCAGGCGTGTTCCGCACAACGAACCAAGCTTCATCACTCATCACCATTTCAACCAAGGCGTAACCTGGGAAATCATTTTCGATGACTGTTTTTTCTTCACCATCTTTAACAGTTGTCACTTCGTTTTCAGGCACGACAACGCGGAAGATGTAATCTGTCATGTTCATTGTTTCAATCCGTGATTCAAGGTTTGCTTTAACCTTGTTTTCGTAACCTGAATAAGTGTGCAACACGTACCATTGTTTTTCGATCGAATCCATTGTGTTCTCCCTTGTCTGATGTTTCAATGTGATTAAATATTTAAATTGGCGCTTGTTGGTGCACTGCATGTAATGCTTGAGTTGCTGGGTTCGCAGTTACCAAGCGTGCCAAATGTAACAAAAAAAACCTCGTAGCCACGAAGTTTTCCCAAACACTAGTCTAATTATAGCAAACTAGGCGCTTAACGCAAATTATTTTTACTTAGAAAGTAAAGTAATTCCACCTTGAGCCAACCAGTCAATTGCACCTAAGAAAAGGGCAAAAAAGATTGAAGTGCCAATAACCGTGATTGAATCTTTACGGTTTTGCTTAGCGGTTGGCCAAGTGACAATCTTCATTTCTGCGATAACACTCTTTAAAAATTTCATCTATCTACTCCATCGTTGTAATATCTTAACGAGTTTCGCGGTGCAACGTGTGTTGTCCACAAAACTTACAAAATTTCTTAACTTCTAAACGTTCTGTTCGGTTAGGATTCGCAGCGATTGTGTAGTTACGTGAACCACAGACACTACAAGCTAACGCGATTTTTCTTTGGGCCATCTGGCAAACCTCCTAAATGATTCTTAAATTACTGACTAAAGGATTCTACTTGGGCCGGCAACCCGGCACCGCATAAAAAACTTTACTTGGAGTCACAGTGACCCTGCCCTGTAAATGAATTCTTATTCTAGATTACCATTATTTGAGATACTGTTCAAGCTTTTTCCTGACCCGAGTTCGCGCCCGACTCATCTGCATCAGGGTTTTCTGGTCATTATTTGCACTTTCTCGCCCACTCAAAATATCATGATACGCTGTCCGTTCCAGTTCACTATTCAAGCAATAGCCAAATTCCGTCAACGTTTCACGGAGCTCAAGTAAGTTATCAGCCTGATATAAATTACTATAAAATACCCGTTTTTGTAGATATTCATGGTCATGCTCAGCATCTAACAACTCACAATTTTCACGGTAAAAAATGGCCTTTTGGGTTTGCTGGTGGCGCCAATGATCTAACAACCGATGTTGCAGCATCCGTTTGAGATACGCCCCAAACGTTTGCCGATACCCAACCGCTTTAAATTTTTGCAAGCAATCAAACAAGCCCAAACGCATTTCTTGTTGCAATTCATCCACAGTAAAATTCAAATTATAAAACTTTTTGTGCAACCGATAAAATAGCGGTTTAAAACGATTACACAACTCGACAAATCCCAGCTCATCATGCTCATGTTGCAGAGCAATGACCAATGTTGTCGTATCCATTTGTTCAAAATCCAGCATCCCCATATTCCTCCATCGTTCGTTAGCTTCAGTACATTCAGCATCGTGTGCGAAACAGTTAACTAACGCGCACGCCTTTCTGAACTTACAATAACGGACAATTTCGTTGTCAAAAATCAAACATTCATTTACAAAACGCGAACAAAATATAAAAAAACACCGCGCACCTGTCAGCTGACAAGTAAGCGGTGTTCGTATTATAAATTAGCTTATTAAGCAAATATTTTATTAGTTATACCGGCTTAAAATGGGTGACGCGTTGAGAAACCTTGGTAAATTAACAATGAAGCAGCTACTGAGGCATTCAATGATTGTACGTGACCGATCATTGGGATCGTCAACATTTCATCAACTGACTTTTTCAAAAGTTGTGAAACACCCTTACCTTCATTGCCGATGATCAATGCAACTGGGCCTTTAGCGTCCCACTTACGGTAATCAGTTCCGTTCATGTCGGTGCCAAAAATCCAGAGACCCTTTTTCTTCAAGTCTTCCACCGCCGCAACAAGGTTCGTAACACGGGCCACTGGGACGTGTTCAATTGCACCCGTTGAAGTCTTCGCAACGGTCGCCGTTAATTGCACTGCGCGGCGCTTTGGAATGATAATTCCGTGCACCCCAGCTGCATCAGCGGTCCGCATGATTGAACCCAAGTTGTGGGGATCTTCAATTGAATCAAGAATCAAGAAGAATGGGGCTTCGTCTTTAGCCGCTGCGGCTGCAAACATGTCATCAATTGAAGCATACTTGAATGCTGCCACTGACAAGACTACCCCTTGGTGATTTTGATTATCACTCAAATCATCCAATTTACTCTTGGGCGCTGATTGGATAACCAAACCTTTTTCCTTCGCCAAGTCCATGATTTCTTTCATGGCATCCGCGCGCATTCCTTCTTGTAACCAAACTTTATTAATTTCTTGGTCTGATTTCAAAGCTTCGATAGCGGGGTGGCGACCAATGACAAAGTCACCCAATGGTGCAGGCACACCACTTTCATCACGAACTGGCCGATCAGTACGCAACTTAGCATCGCGCCGGGGGCGGTCATCGCGTTTCGCCCGATCAGTCCGAGGCTTGTCATCACGCTTTGGACGACGTGGTTTGTTATCGCGATTTCCGCGTGGCTTTTCGTAATTACTTGGCATTATTTAATGTCCTTCCTGCTTCAACTTGTTCAATACACCAATTAGCTAAAAAATTCAGTCGATCTTCTTGCCGACTTAAATAGAGATAGCCAAACAAAGCTTCAATTCCAGTTGAGGTCCGATAAGTGACCACATCAGTGTTTTTGGCACCAGTGTGTGACTTAGCATTCCGACCACGACGGAAATAATTTTGTTCTTCTTCACTTAAAATATCATCTGCTTCCATCAAAGCATACAACGCTGCGTGCGCCTTGGCTGACACATAGCGGGTTGCCGTGTGGTGCAAGTGGGTTGGTTTGACCATCCCCTTATCCAGCAAATGTTCACGGACGAACACTTCATAGATTGCATCACCCATATAAGCTAACGCAATCCCATTCATTTGTTTATAATCAGCTGTCATTCATTACTTCTTTCTACTTCGCTACAAAATACTCATTAATAATTATTCACGGTGCCAGCGGGTACCTGCAGCTGTGTCTTCAACAACAATCCCGCTGGTGCGCAATTGTTCGCGAATTTCATCAGCACGTTGGTAATTTTTAGTTGCCTTGGCAGCATCGCGTTCGGCAATTAATTCGTCAATTGAGGCATCTGATTCAACTTCCGTAGGTGCAACTTCAACCCCAAGCACCTTTAACATTGCGGCAAATTCTTGCAACGCTACTTGCGCTGAAGGTGCTGAAACTTGGGTTGCTTCTGCAGTGACATTCAAGACCGTCGCAAAATCAGCAATCGCACTCATCGCATTGGCAACATTAAAGTCATCATCCATCGCTTCAATAAATGCCATCTTGTGGGTTTCTACCGCTTGGTCAAGTTCAACGTCATTGACTTCCATCCCTGATTTAATCCGGAATTCCAGGTTACGGTAGGCTGTTTCCAAACGCTTCAAAATATTTTCAGCATCTTGTAACGCTGTGTGGGTATAGGCGATTGGGCGCCGGTATTGCGTTGTCGCCATCATCAAACGGAGTACTTGTGGATCAACTTCTTTGATAATGTCGTGGACTGTGACAAAATTTCCCAGTGATTTTGACATTTTTTCGTTATCATCACCAACAGTCACAAAACCATTGTGCAACCAGTAGTTCGCAAAGGTTTGACCAGTGTGGGCTTCTGATTGGGCGATTTCATTAGTATGGTGTGGGAATGCTAAATCTTGGCCACCACCATGAATATCAATCGTGTTGCCTAGGTATTTGGTCGCCATTACTGAACATTCGATGTGCCAGCCCGGACGTCCAGGTCCCCATGGTGAATCCCACGTAATTGCAATTTCAGGATCAGCACCCTTCCAAACCGCAAAATCAACGGGATCTTCCTTGCGTGCGAGTTCGCCATCATCAATCCGGTCAGAAGCACCAGTTTCCAAATCATCAAGACTTTGGTGCGCTAAATGGCCGTAATTGGGGAACTTACGCGCCCGAAAATAAACATCGCCAGCAGATTCATAAGCAAAGCCTTTAGCTACCAAATCTTTAACAAATTCAATAATATCTTGAATGTGATCAGTGGCTAATGGCCGCACCGTGGCATCCTTAATGTTCAACGGCGCCGTATCTTCATGGAACGCTTTTTCAAAACGCGTTGATAATTCCTTTTCAGAAATTCCTTCCGCCTTCGCAGCTTTGATGATTTTGTCATCAACATCTGTAAAGTTAGAAACATAATTCACTTTGTAGCCAGTATATTCAAAATACCGACGAATTGTATCAAAGGCAATCGCTGAACGCGCATTCCCAATGTGGATGTAGTTGTAGACGGTTGGTCCACAAACGTACATGTTCACAATTCCTTCGGTGATGGGGTGAAAGTCTTCTTTCTCCCGAGTCATGGTATTAAAGACGCGTAACATCACTATCTCCTTAATCATTTTTGACGTGTGTGACAATCCAATAGTTGTCATCATAGATACCCTAATAATATCACACAATCAGTCATTCACGAAAAAAAGTAACCCCTCGCTGAGTTACTTCTAAAAGTTGTGACTAAATTTTTTCTAGCGTGGAATTTGGATGTGTGTCTCAGATTGATTCCCACTACGAGGCTGGAACCAGTCTGGACACCGTGATGGAAGACAAGCATTTGAAGCCACAGTGCGGTCTTCAAATGTTTGCGAAGCTTGGCTCGCTAACGCGGTAACCATCTTCACAAATCCATAATCAGTAACGAAACCCGTTACTGATTATGCCATCACGGTGCGAGCTAAAGTCCAGCCTGTTTCCAGCCTCTTCGTTAGTTTGAGCAGGCAATCTGACTAGTAATCCTTGTCGCTGCAAGTTTAGCGGTAATCAATAATTTCACGCTTATCTAGCGGCGTGACTTTATTCAATCCCACGCCAAACTAATGTACCTAATTATTGCACTTTAATCTTCTTCACGGTTGTGGTGCCTAAACCGTTTTCGTGCGTATTTTTAACCACCAACTTCAGTTTCGCGTTGTTAGCGTACTTTTGCTTCAACTTAAATTTAACGGTTTGGTTCTTGGCATTTTTGGCGAGTTTGATCGTCTTGATGACCTTCTTGCCCTTGTAAACCTTGATTGTAGCACCCTTCTTAGCGGTAACTTTCCCTGCTACTTGTTGCTTCTTAATTACAAATTGCGTAGCAGTAACTTTTGGCGAAACCACAACTTTACGGGTCGTAGTACCTGTTTGGTGCACGACCATGGCTTCATCCGCACGACTAACGCTAAATTTAATTTTTTGATTTTTCTTTAGCTTTTGTTTGTACGTTAACTTGAATTTACCGTTTTTGACCTTCGTTTTCCCGATTTGCTTACCATTTACGGTTGCTGTGACGGTGGCACCATTTGCTTTTTGCCCCTTAACTTGGCCTTGAGCGTATTTGTGCAAATGATAGGTTTTTGTGGTTGCTAACTTCACGCTGTACTTATTAACTGTCGTTTTAGCTAAGGCGTTGTTCAATTGTGCTGTCAATTGCACTAATTGATCATAGTTTGCGCTGTTCGCTTTCAATGCATTCTTCAATGCAGTCCGGGCTTTAGCGACGTTGGTCTTACCATCCCCGTCCTTCACCGTTTCCTTGTTGACGGCCGCATTTGCTTGCTTAGTAACTTCAGTTTTATAATTATTAACGGCAGTTGTTAGTGCTGCTAACAGATTAGCAACTTGACTGTATTGGCCGCTATTTTTGGCTGCATTCAGCGCATTAATTGCATTGACGACGGCCGGATCTTTAAGGCCCCCAGTCCCAACAATGAGCCCTGCAGCAGCAATTGCTTGGCTGACATTTTGTGTTGCAACGGCTTGCTTAAGCAACAATTCTTGTTTAAATTGGGCAAATTCAATCGCATTAGCTGCATTTCCCGCTACAATTGGCTTAGTTGGCACTCCTAACTTACTTGCCAAGTCATTAATGCCATTTTCCCAGCCAGTCACTTTATCCCAATCAGCCTTAACGTTACAATCCGGTTTTAGGGCCTGTAACGCATCAAAATTAGTCACATTATTATTTTCAATGTACAAGTCTGCTAAATTAAAATCACCAACAAATGCATCAACAGCAATCTCAGTAAGCCCATTACCATTTAAATGAATGTGCGCCAGCTGCTTCATTCCCTGGAAAGCTTTTCCCTTAATTGCTGTGATAGCGTGTGGTGCACCTTGATCCGCATGCATATCAAGCACGCGTAAGTTTACTAAATTCTTGATACCAGTTAAATCAGTGATTCCCAGTCCGTTTTGTCTCGTCAGTGGCAATTGCACAATCAATGCCAAGACATCCTTAACCGCATTAACATCATCTGAAGTGTCTAATAAATCATAGTAGCCACTCCCTTGTTCATCACGTTGCCAAAGGAACCCACCATTATAGTTTGGATTTTCAGTCCCTGGTCCGTTCACAGTTACGTTACCATCTGCATCAATCGTAATTTGGGGATCCCAGAGCGGTCCTTTATCACTATCAACAAAACCATACGCATAAATTGCCGCGCGTAATTGTGCATCTGGAATCAATTGCGCAAAGGCCTTACCTTCACCAATATTAGTTGCGTTAGTCGCGATTTTATTATTTTGTTTTGTAATTGTCATTTCAGTTCGCACTAAGTCTGCGGTATGAGCTGCAAGTGCTGTTACCGGGGTTACAGCCGTTGAAACAACCAAAGCCGATGCAAGACCGAAAGCCGCAAGTGTTTTATTTTTCATGTCAGTGTCCTCATAATTCATTTCGTTAATATTCTAATACCAATTATCGCAATAAAATTTGAAGATTTTTAGGATGAGCCCTTCAACCTTGTGCCCCTTACGCACACCCTGATTCACCGCTAAAGCACGCGCCCATTATGCATAATTTTTTCACCGAAAAATAACAAAAAAGTCATGTTCACTCACCGTTTCCAGTGACTAAACATGACTTTAATTGGCAATTGGCTCGGCCGTCAAATTACTTCTTGGCTTCTTCCTTTGCAGCTTCGGCTTCGATCTTCTTGGCATCTGCTGCCAACTTGGCAAATCCACTGTGTTTTTCTGACATAATAATACTTCCCTTCTTTGTTCCGTTAATTTGAAATACATCGCATCATTGGAAACATCGAAAGAGTCGATTGTAGCTCTTTTAGTGCCCCATAAGTATGTTATAGTCCTCTTGCTTTTATTTTTCAAGGGTTCGGGTTAAAAAAATACCTTTCATGCCGACTTTTTAACGGAGCGTGAGATTGTCATTTCCGTACTTTTCAATCATCGAATTACTAAGGTTCTATTGTCAGCGTTATTTTTCCCATGTTACTGCGGTCTGAGGTTGGTAACTGTTTTTTACTAGTTTGAGCATTATTTCTAACTAACGAAGTGGCCAATTTTATGTAATCCCACGTCAGACGAAAAAAGGGCTGTATTTTTTTTAGCGTGGGATTTCAATATCTCACGCTTTTTTGGTATTCAAATTTCACAAACTTTTCCCAAAATAAAAAGACATACATCGTCTTTCCTTGTTATTCTGAAGTTCTCACACAAACAGAAAAGGAAATACGACATATGCCCACTAATAATTCTATCTTACGTGCCACTGGATTAACAGACCCAAATTTCAATTTTCACATTACTGATGATGGTGAGTTCAACTATCTTACTCAGAATGACAAACATGATTACGCAACCCTTAATTACGCCGCTACGCTTGATGTTATGCCTGAATGTTGCCCTTACTGTGCTCATCCAAGTTTGTATCGCCATTCCACGGAATATTCGGTTCACGTATTGCCTTCCACAAACGGTTATCATCAAGTCCTACATCTCGACAAAAAACGTTATAAGTGTAACGGCTGCGCCCGTACTGTTGTCGCCCAATCCCATGATTTACGGGACAATTCTAAAATTACACGCCCTTTATTGCTTCAAATACTCGACCTCGCACGATTTGATATCTCAGCCAAGTTGATTTCATATATCCTCAAACTATCACACACTAAGATTCATAAACTTCTCAACGCCACAGCTGACCGTTACCGGCCAAACTATGACAAACAACTCACCCAGTTTATTTGTATTGATGAAGTTCAATACATGAAAAATCGCTACGGCTTCGAAATGATCAATGGCTCGAATTCTGATTTTATCGAGATTTTCCCAGAGCGCACGAACGCTAAAGTTAGGGGCTATTTGGCGAATTTCTCGTTAAAAAATCGTAAATGTGTGAAACTTGTGGTCACTGATATGAACGCCAACTATCAAACTGTTGTCCGGCGGATGTTTCCTAACGCACAGGTCGTTATCGACCGCTTTCATACTGTCCAACTGGCGATGAAAGCCGTTCAATCTGTCCGAACTGGGTACCAAAACACTGTCGACAACCGTACTCGAATCTACAAAATTCTCAAGTCCAACTGGAAACTTTTCTTAACCAACGAGTCAAAGTATGATATTTTCGCATCGCGCTGGTTCAAAGGCATTAATCAATACGCTTTCACCATCGACATCCTTGATGAGGTCTATACCCAATGCCCAAACTTGGGCATTGCTTGCGAAATCTATCAGCTTATTTTACGGGCCGTAAACAGCCGCAAGGAAGATGAATTCGTTGCGCTACTTAAAAACTATAAAACTACTGGCACGCCCATGGATACTGTCATAAAAACTTATAAGAAATACAGACGTGGCATCATTGAATCGTTTAGAGTTAAAGCCAGTAACGGGCGTATTGAGGGCATTAATCGGCGCATTAAACAAATGAAACGGACTGCCTATGGTTACGCTAAACCCGCTAACTTCTTCCATCGGATTCGTCTCCAATTATTAAATAAACACGTTTTAACATCACAATTTACTAAATTGATGACAGAATAAAACCCCGAAATCCGTTAAGATTCCAGGGTTATTTCACAAGCTTAATTTCGCCCAACCCACGTCAGACGGAATAGAGCCGAAAAAAGCCCAGAACCAATTAAGATTCTGAGCTTTGCCTTGTTAATTATTAAGCTTTAAGTTCGCTGATTATCTTATCAAGACGGGCAACGACAGTGTCGCGACCAATCAATTCTAAGACTTCTGGCAATGCTGGTCCGTGCATTTCGTGTGAAGTTGCAATCCGGATTGGCATGAAGAGTTTACGACCCTTGATACCAGTTTCCTTTTGGACAGCTTTGATTTCAGGCGCGATTGCAGCGGCAACGAAAAATTCGAGGGCTTGGGCGTGATCACGGAATGCTGAAAGCACCTTGATTACGTCGTCAGTATCAACCAATTCTTCCTTAGCTTCGTCGTTAAGTTCTGGCATTTCAAAGAACGTATCCTTTGAGAATTCCACGATTTGGTTGGTGAATGACATTTGATCCTTGTAGAGTTCTGTCATGCGGTGCAACCAAGTCAACTTTTCAGCGTCCAAGTCAGCTGGGGTGATTAAGTCCGCCGCAGCCAATTGGTGCAAGATTGAAGGCATAATATCGTCAGTTGAAATCTTCTTCAACCATTGGTTATTAACCCATTCAAGTTTCTTACCATCAAACTTAGCTGGTGATTTTGAGAGACGTTCAGAATCAAACATCTTAACGAATTCCTTCAAGCTAAAGATTTCGTCTTCCCCAACTGGTGACCAGCCAAGCAAGATAATGAAGTTAACCATCGCATCAGGCAAGTAACCGAGTTCACGGTATTGTTCGATGAATTGGAGCACTGATTCGTCACGCTTAGAAAGCTTCTTACCAGTTTCCGTGTTGATGATTAAAGTCATGTGACCAAACTTAGGCACATCCCAACCAAATGCTTCATAGATCATCATTTGCTTAGGCGTGTTTGAGATGTGGTCATCACCACGAAGGACGTCTGAGATTTCCATCATGTGGTCATCAACAACAACGGCAAAGTTGTATGTTGGCATTCCATCACGCTTTTGGATAACCCAGTCACCACCGACTTGTTCCGCACCGATTTCGATGTGGCCTTTGACGATATCTTCCCAGCCGTAAACCTTACCAACTGGAACCTTGAAACGAACAACTGGTGTCAATCCAGCGGCCTTAGCTTCAGCAATTTTAGCTTCGCGTTCTTCATCAGTCATACCCGCAAATTCGTAAATGTAGCGTGGTGTTTCACCAGCTTCAATTTGACGTTCACGTTCAGCAGACAATTCGTCTTCTGTTTTGTATGATTCATATGCCAAACCACGATCCAACAAATTTTGGATTAATGGCTTGTAGATTTCTAAACGTTCTGATTGACGGTATGGACCAACGTCACCAGGCTTATCAGGACCTTCATCCCAATCAAGACCGAGCCACTTCAAGTTGTCAAGCTGGCTCCGTTCACCATCCGCAATGTTCCGTTTCTGGTCGGTATCTTCAATCCGAATAATGAACTTTCCCTTGTTGTGACGCGCATAGAGATAGTTGAACAATGCTGTCCGAGCATTTCCGATGTGGAGGTGCCCAGTTGGACTTGGGGCATAACGCACCCGAAGCTTCTTATTTGCCAAGTTTCTAGCCTCTTTCATGATTTTTTTACGTTTTAGTACGTACTAATGGAATAATACAACAAAAACGCCCGCATTTAAAGTGCGAGCGCTCATTATATGGGAACTTATTTAATTGGTCAATCAAAATTTACCTAATTACACCATGACACAAGTCAATCAGGCGATTCACCACATTTAGTTCTTTGGTTTATCAATCGGTTTGGTTGAGTGCGTTGGTTTGGCGAAAATCATGCGGCCAGCATCCGTTTGTAATGCTGACGTGACCACCACTTCAATCGTTTTGTTCATGAAGTATTGCCCATCTTCAACTACGACCATCGTACCATCATCCAAGTAGGCTACCCCTTGTTGTCGCTCGGTTCCCTTTTTAACGACCATCGCATTCATCGTTTCACCAGGTAAGACGCGCGGACGTAGAGCCCCCACCAATTCATTAATATTGAAAATTTCAACATTTTGGAAAGTCGTAACTTTATTTAAGTTAAAATCATTGGTTACTAAAACTGCATCCAAATCCTTCGCCAGTTGCACTAGCTTTTCATCAACTTCCTTAATATCTTCGTAATCGCCATCGTACATTTCAATTGGGATAATTTTTTCTTCACGTAATTTGTTCAAAATATCTAAACCACGACGCCCGCGGACCCGTTTAATTGAGTCGGCCGAATCGGCAATATATTGAATTTCATACAAGACAAAATTAGGTACTAACAGCGTTCCTTCAACAAATCCTGTCTTAACCAAATCGTAAATACGACCATCAATCAAGATATTTGTATCCAAAATTTTGTAGTGGTGATAGTTGGGTTCTTGATTCAAATCACCAACTAGCTCACCTTCATGGGCGGGCTCGACTTTCGCGCGTGTCCGATTAAATGCTGGAATTAATTTCTTCCATTCTTCAATCCGCGTCGTCCCTAGCCGGAAACCTAAATACCCTAAAATTAACATTAATAAAATGGGAATCACGGTATTAACCAGCAAGATTTTTGAATTAACAAATAGACTTGAGATTAAGACGGCAATTAACATCCCCAAAATCGTCGTGACACTACCAATTAATAACGTCAGTGGATTCTTCGTTGATAAGTATTTTTCAACATCAGATAACATACTGTCAATAATATCAACGAAGTAAAATGACACGAATAATAGCAAAAGCGCGCCAATAATAAAGTCAGTAATGTTGTTATCGATGAAGAACATTTTGTTCCAGTGTAATAGTTCCCAAAGACTTGGTAAGACAAGTAGCCCCAAAGATCCACCTACCAGCGCAAAAGCTGCTTGAATAATTCGTTTACGCATACAATTTGTTCCTCTCTTTTCAATTCATCATTTGGCAATCTCAATAAACAGATATACCTAATCTATATTGTGCAACATTTCATAAACTTATGCGTGCTTTTTGACTCATTTTGGATAATCTTAATAAATTCATTCTACTTTTACTCTATTAAGGTTTGTGTGGATAATTCCTTATCCTCTAACTAGATTAAAAATTCAACCTAGCGTAACTACTAGAATTACTCGTTTTCTTGGCTAATCCGATATGGGTTCGTTTTGTTTCTAGCTTTGTAATCATTGCCATCTTCATCAAAGGCGCGCCGTAATGCTTCACTGATTGTTGCGACCCCAACGACTTGAATTTTGCCTTTGGGATTCCAGCCCTTCAGATTGTTTTCAGGAATGAACACGCGTTTGAAGCCTAGTTTTTCGGCTTCTGCGACCCGTTCTTCGATACGACTAACGCGGCGAATTTCACCTGTTAAACCAATTTCACCGATGAACGCATCCCCCATCTTCGTTTCCTTATCACGATATGATGAGGCCACGGCCACAGCAATCGCCAAATCAATGGCGGGTTCATCCAGTTTTACACCACCAGCTGCTTTCAAATACGCATCTTGGTTTTGCAGTAGCATGTTCGCACGTTTTTCGAGGACCGCCATAATTAACGATACCCGATTACGATCAAGTCCTGACGCCGTCCGCTGAGCATTACCAAATACCGACGGCGTAATCAGTGCCTGCATTTCAACTAAAATTGGCCGTGTTCCTTCCATTGAAACCACGATTGCCGAACCAGTTGCCCCATCAATTCGTTCTTCCAAGAAGATTTCTGATGGGTTATCAACTTCGTTCAGCCCATTCGTTTTCATCTCAAAAATCCCAAGTTCATTTGTCGAGCCAAACCGATTTTTGACTGCCCGTAAAATCCGGTACGAGTGGTGCATGTCACCTTCAAAATACAGCACCGTGTCCACCATGTGTTCGAGCATTTTAGGACCCGCAATTGCGCCGTCCTTGGTCACGTGCCCGACAATGAAAATTGTAATCCCATTCGTCTTGGCAATCTGTAATAATTCCGCGGTTACTTCACGAATTTGTGATACGGAACCGACCGCAGAAGTAATATCTGGTTCTTGCATGGTTTGGACGGAATCAATTATTACGTAATCTGGTTTTAATTCTTCAATTTGCTTCCGGATTAAACTCATATCCGTTTCTGGGTACAAGTAGAAATCAGTACCACCAACGCCTAAGCGATCAGCGCGCATCTTGATTTGGACGGCACTTTCTTCACCAGAAACATACAGGACCAACCCACCAGTTTTTGCTAGTTGCCCAGATACTTGTAGTAGCAAAGTTGATTTACCAATCCCAGGATCACCACCGATTAAAATCATTGAACCAGGAACAACCCCACCGCCTAAGACGCGGTTAAGTTCCCCAAGTTCAACTTTTACCCGTGGTTGATCTTGCACTGCGACTTTGTCAATTTTTTCAACTTTGGCTAATTGGCCAGTCAAACTAACCCGGCTCTTACGATCAACTACATCTGGTTGAATTTTTTCTTCAACTAACGTGCCCCATTCACCACAGTTAGGACACCGTCCTAGATACTTAGGTGAGTTGTAGCCACAGTTAGAACAAATAAATTGTGTTTTTACTTTTGCCATTTTAATCCCCTTAACGTGTGTGGCTAGTTAATCCCCGTTGAGCCAAAACCACTTGTCCGCTCTTGCTTGGCCGTATCAGCATCACCGTCGGCTAGCAAGAATGGCATGAAGATTCCTTGACCAATCCGTTCGCCCTTTTTTACGGTAATATCGGTCAAACCCCAGTTAATCATTTGCACAAAGATTTCACCTTCGTTGCTCGAATTATTGTAGTAGTCCGCATCAATAATTCCCACCCCATTTGGTAAGATTAAGCTGCGTTTCAATGGGTTACTTGAGCGGTTCGCAATCATCAAGTATTCATTTTCGTCCATATAAGCTTTAATCCCCGTTGGAATCAATAAGGGCTTAATAATTTTTTGTGCTTTTACCAAATCATCAGCGTCGACTTCATTTTCATGTTTTAATGCCCAGAGGACTTTGAGAAAACCAAGTTTCCAAATTGAAGGCAACTTAAAGTCGACTGCCGCTTGAAAATCATAACCTGCGGCGCGAGTCGTTGCGCGACTTGGCAAATCTAGTGCTTGATATTTACTTACTACTTCAAATCCACGTGTCATTTTGTACTCCTTCAAAGATTCCATTTTATTTTGCGAGTTTAATAATTCATTATAACAATATCTTGCTCAAAAATGATAATGACCTTAATTCAAAGTAAAAACATATTTTTCCGATATAATGTATTTATACAGTACCGAACCAATATTAAACGAAAATCAACCACTATGATTATTATATTGAAAGAAACTACGAGGTGCATCATCATGGAATTTATTATCGAACCAGGCCGTTTATCAAACACTGCTGCCGATGGCACATTAATGGCGGAAATCCTTTTTCCAGCCATCAACGACGGGCAAACTTGGTCAATTGATCACACTTACGTCAATCCTGACTTACGGGGACAAGGCGTGGCCGGTCAAATGTTAGCTAAAGTCGTTGAACTGGCAACCGCCCAAGGCAAAACATTAAAACCCGTTTGTTCATACGCGCGCAAAGCCTTTTTCACGAACCCCAAATATCAAAAATTGGAAGTTCATGCATAAAAATTTTTACATTAAATAATGCGTGAACAGCCCCAAGTAAAACGTTTTATGATATTATTTAAACAATCATTTAATTACCCCAAAGGAGTTATCTAATCATGGATCAAAATGAATTAAAGAAACAAGTCGGCTATAAGGCCGCTGAATTTGTCGAAGACGGTATGACCGTTGGTTTAGGAACTGGCTCAACGGTTAAGTTCTTAGTCGATGCCTTGGGCGAACGCGTCCAAAACGAAGGCTTGAAGATTGTTGGTGTTCCAACCTCTGACCGTACGCGTGAACAAGCCTTGTCACTTGGCATCACCGTTAAAGGCATTGATGAAGTTGATCACATCGATTTAACGATTGATGGTGCCGACGAAATCGATAATAACTTCCAAGGTATTAAGGGTGGCGGTGCCGCTCACCTTTGGGAAAAAATTGTCGCAATTAACTCAACTAAAAACATGTGGATTGTTGACGCTTCTAAGATGGTTGATACCCTTGGTAAGTTCCCATTGCCATTGGAAGTTATCCCTTATGGTTCCGGTCAACTTATCAAGAAGTTGGACAAGATGGGCTTGAAGCCTGAACTCCGTAAGCGCGATGGTGAAATCGTCTTAACTGATTCAAAAAACTACGTGATTGACTTGCACTTAGACGCTATCGAAGACCCTCACGATTTGGAAAAAGAATTGATCCAAATGGTTGGTGTAGTTGAACAAGGTTTCTTCTTAGACCTTGTTAACACCGTCATCGTTGGCCGCGAAGAAGGTCCCCAAGTGATTGATAACATCCGTTAATTTGTAACGAATATACATCGAAAAGCACCCGTAATTATTTCACTCACAATGAGTAGGATAATTACGGGTGCTTTTTTCATTTTATCGGTACTGACCATTCAATTAGTGCTCTTAAAATATTACTCTTTTGCACTAAAAAGCATTTTTGACCATTTTGGAATTCGCCACCCAAGAATCAGTCCCGCAGCTACAAGTATTACCACAGTGGCAACAACCCACGAATTCACCTTTTGATTGATTATCATTGCATATACAAGTACGCAACCAAATATAACGAGCGTTAACGCTAATACTACGTCAAGTAGATACAGCAAAAATGACAGCATTGCAAAAAATTTATTTTGTCTTTTCTGCACAAAATAATAAAACAAATCATCTAAATATATAAATAGTGAGTCCATATTAATTTTCTCCAAAATCAAATTAAAATTCGCGAAGATTCCACTAGCCATATTTTTTTACACTGCTATGAAGAAACCTCATTTCTGTTTAATTGTTAATGATTTGCATTAGTTCAATAACTTATTCCCTATCAATTGCTTTAGTAATATGCGTGCCATTACCAGTAGCGCCGAATTATTTAAACTCTAAGTAAAATTTTATGCTTCAAGATCTTCAGCTAAATCTAAAAGAAATGCACCAAAGTTTTCAGCAACTATTGGATATGACTGCTCTGAATCATCCAAATCTGGTAGGCATACAACAACTTTTGGTTCTCCGAAAGTATTCAATTTAGAAAAATCAAGTGCATAGTATTCACCCATGGTAGTATCGTGAATTGGAAGTAAATCACCTCGTATTTGAGATTCCAGGCGTTCATTTAACGTAAACCAAACAACGTTAGGTACACCCGCGTCAATGAAATTGTCTGTAGTTAATCCATAAATTTCAATGCCTTCAATGACAGCCGTACCAAAATCAAGCGTAAATTGTCTATAATCAGGTGGGAAATTTAGATGTAATGCTTTCTCAGCCTTTCTAAGTAGTTCTTCTGATTGTGTTATAAACGTGAAAAATCCTTCCGAATGTGTATCAAGTTTTTTTTTCGCACTTGTATATTCTTGTAAACTCATTATTTTTCTCCGTCGAACTTAAAACAAACCAAAGAATTTCTTTTTCTTAGGTTCAGAATCAACCTTATGTTCGATTGGCTGATTGTCTACTTCCAATTCATCCGTACTAGGTTCATCGGTATCAAACACAGGTCCACCATGAAATGCTGAAATCAGTGCGATATGCGCCATTAGGTCAACTTTTTGTAATGACTCAATGCTATCATGTCCACCTAAAACTAATAACGGAGTATACCCAAATGCTTCATCGTAGGCTGGTTCACCTTGTTGTTTGACTGCTTCAAAGTACGGCGTAGCTAGTAACTCCTCATTGCGTTGAAATACGTCCTCATTGATAATATCTTCAAAAAAGAATTCCAAATTACGCGTGGCTAATCCTTTGAACTCTCCATTTCGAAACATCACTAAATATGCGTAACCATTAGCTTCTGCTGCTTGTGGCTCTTCCCACGTTATCACATCTGCTAGCCCCGTAGTAAATATCACATTCCCTTTACTAAAAAAAGGTGCAGCTTCATCTAATACATCCGTGTACTCATCCGGATTAACAGTTTTGAGGTAACCACTATAAAAACTCCCAAAACCATAATTTTCCCACACTTCAATTAATTCAAAAGGTAAAATATTCCGATATTTTTCAATCGTCTCCTTGGGAACATCAGACTCTTTTTTAAAATCTTTTAATTCAATCATAAAAGCCCCTAACCAACTGTTAATTGTAACTTTATTCTACATTAGTTAAATTTAGAATAAACCAAAGAACTTACTTTTTTTACCATTTGTTTCAGTATCACCTTTTTCCCCAGAATCTGCATATTTAATCAACGCCCCTGCGGTTTTATTGTTCGGGTTACCTTGAATTACTTCACGTGCGACTGCGGTTGCTTCATTAAGTGATACTAACATTTCGGGCAATTCATAAAAATACAATAGATCTTCTTTGTAGTGTAAATTATTAGGCTCTAATGCAATTGCTTTTCGAATATGCCTTAATCCAACTTGATATGCCCCACTTTCTTCAGATAACGAAAATGTGACAATTCCCATTGCCGCGGCATGTAATTCAGCTGTTTCTTTTTTCTCAATTAATTCTTCCACAAAAAATAACATTGAAACCGAGTTGTCCAGATCAACTGACTTATTGAGCATTTCAATTAATTCAACATTATCCATCTTTATCGCAATCTCAATTGCTTCGTCAAAATCTTCCTGAATTAACTTTTTAAAATCATTTGCCTGCATTTTTACTCCTTATTATGGGTGAGCATGGTGTTTACACGCTTTCATTTTACAAATTCATCAACCGTGTCTCCATATTTTGCAAAGCACCGTAAATAAAATCAACATTAAATTTCCCGTCTGGGGTTAACGACATTTTTATTTGATCCCACGGAGCTTGCTTATTATCAATGAACTCACGATACATCTTCACTATTATAGTATCCATATTGTCTATATGTTTATCATATTCCGCTTCTGAAACGTTATAAATGTCAGGAATATCATTTGAACGAATGAAATTATTATTTCCATTCTTTTCTTTAAAGTAAAAAATGGAAGCTGTACTCTTCTCCTGTGATTCTACCTCACCTAAATAATGTACTTCTGTCCAATCCTTAGGAATCGTAATAATTACTTCGTTACTCAATTCATTGTATAAAGGTGCCAGTTCATTTTCTAACATAGTTATCTATCGTCCCTTTATATAATTTAACATTAACACCGGACAAGCCATAACCCAAAACCACAAAAAAGGCTGCCATTCACATTTACAAAAACGTTGATATGACAGCCTTTTAACTTCAATCTTTCTTGTTTCTATTTATTCCAGCGTGGAATTGTCATTTCTGTACTTTTCAGGTATCGAATTACTGAGGCTCCATTATCAGTGCTTTTTCCATACTATTGAGGTCTGTGGTTGTTAACTCTTTTCACTAGTTGGAGCATTATAACTAACGGAGTGGCTGGAAATTGCTTGGCGGGCGTAGCCTTTACACCGCGACTGGGGGAATATGTGTGCAGCACATATTTCCGCTGAGGGTAAGATGAGGAGTCTTAGGAATTTATTCCTTAGACTCCCAGCTTATCCGAACCGACCAAGACCGCACTTTGGCTTGGGAGGCCGCTTCCAGCGTGGTGCGCCAAGTAATTTCCAGACACATAGTGGCCAATTTTATTCAATCCCACGTCAGACAGAATTGAGCAAAAAAACAGTGCTCAACCAATTAAGGTTGGACACTGTTTTTCAGTATATTTTAATCAGTTTTCTTCCCAATAATCCCAGTTGCATCAATTTGTTCAAGTAATGAACGCAGATCCGTTCCAGTCGCAACAAAGTGCCCTTTAGCAGTTTGTAATGAATGGCCGGCATTATGGTAGAACGTAAAGTGCCAGTTATCCTTAATTAGCCATTGTGTCCGTAACGTGTCGTCATCAATCTCATTGAACGGTACTAGCACAGCGGGTGATGATGCCGTTACCAATGATAATGGCAATCCCGCAATTGCACGGATGTGTTGTTCATACACTGATAAGTTCGTCACTTGGGTAAAGATTGCGCTTGGGCGGCTCAAAGTTGCAACCATCCGTTTGGTAATCAAGTTACCACTTTCCGTGAGGTAGAAATCAACTTCGTAAGCACCGCGATAGTTCAAAACATTCCCTAACACTTCAGCGACCCGTTGCATTTCAAATTCAACTTCGTCAGCCAATTTAACTGGAGTCATCGTTTCGATCAATTGCTTATTCTTGAAAATGTTTTCCACAATCGGAAACATTTGAATTTTACCGTCAATTCCTTTTGCAGCCACGACGGAAAATTCACGAATATTGTGTAGCCAAGACTCGACGATGAACGTTCCAGTGTCAATCAAATCCGCCACCCGGCCAATCGATGCTGGTCCTTCAATCACGCGTTCGCGACCATGATCAAAAGTCTTCTGAATGGGCTTTAACGCCACTGGATAGCCTAATCGAACCGCCGACGTCACCACATCATCTAAGTCAATCGCTGATGAATATGGTAAAACGTTGATGTTATTTTCTTCCAACAAAGTCCGTTCCATCAGGCGATCCATCGTGATATCAAGCGCTTCAGTACCTTGTGGTAAGTTTGTGTACTGTTGCAAAAACGAGAGCGTCTCGCTAGGAACATCTTGACTTTCGTACGTAACAAAATCAACACTTTCCGCAAATGCCCGCAGCTGTTCCCAATTATAAAAATTCCCCGTAAACCGTAAATCGGCTAAGTGCAGAATTTCTGATTGTGCTTCAGGGCTATACGCTGCAACGCGAAAACCCATTTGCCGGGCAGTTTGCGCAAGCATGGGGCCATTAATTCCTTCCCCAATGATACCTAGTGTTTGTCCTGGATAAAATTGTGTTGCCATCACCGGCCTCCTTTAACGTGTTAGTGTCTGCGAATCAGCACGACCTAAAAATA
Organism: Periweissella cryptocerci; assembly: GCF_004358325.1. Classification (NCBI taxonomy): domain Bacteria; kingdom Bacillati; phylum Bacillota; class Bacilli; order Lactobacillales; family Lactobacillaceae; genus Periweissella; species Periweissella cryptocerci. Next base: position 1,059,261 of record NZ_CP037940.1, read on the forward strand.
CTTTGTCCGTGCCATCAATTCGTCACCGCCTAAAACACTGTCCTATCGACTAGTATCGAAACGATCCAAGCGGTAAGTTTTTATAATATTAATTATCCGACTTGCATACTCAGGGTCCGTGGCATAACCAGCCTTCACTAGGGCGTTAGCCGCATCCACGTAGTTTTTCGCATGTAAGACATAATAGTAACGTTGAGGATTTTCAAGCGTGCCCCGCGTCATCAAAAGTGTATGATCCAGCATTGATTGCTGCCAACTATCATAAACACGAAATGGCGCTTGAACAGTCACCCATTGATTATTTTCAAATTCCGCAGTGGGCATTTTAACCGATTTTTGTGTTGGCCCCGCTTTGACCCCATAGAAATTATGGTATTTTGACGATAATTCGCTGTTGTTCCAATTTGACTCATGCGCCGCTTGGGCTAATGAGATACTTGCTAATATACCATACTTTTGTTGCAACTCCTGAGCATATGGCGCCATTGAGTTTAACCAATTCATCCGGCGTTCATATTGCAGCTCACTTGCCGTTTTTGTTGGCGGCGCAGGTTGACTGCTTAAATCGGAAATAAACACTGCTAAGGCAAATATCAAAACCGCAACTAAGAAAGTGTTGAAGCGTCGCAAATGACCATTTTTAACAAAAAAGTTTTTCAACCATTGGCGATTGCGCCGTTTTTTTCGGCGCTTTTTCTTAGCTACCATGCTTGTTATTCCTCCTTAAATTACTCAGACCTCTTAATACGCCCTACTCAGTCGTTAACCCGCGATCCAAATCAAGCAGCTTCTTAAAGCGTGGCTCAGTTTGATACAATTCCGCAGGACTGCCAACCATTTCAAATTGGCCATTTTCAATAAAACGAACTTGGTCTACGTATTTTACACCCATTAAGTGGTGTGTGACCCAGATGATGGTCTTATCTTTAAACAATTTAAAGATTGTTGCCAAGATGGCGGCCTCTGTAATTGGATCCAAGCTCACTGTGGGTTCGTCCAAAATGATGATGGGGGCGTCTTGTAGCAAGATACGAGCTAAAGCAAAGCGTTGCCGTTCACCACCCGAGAAGCGGTTACCACCTTCTGACATTGCAGTTTGGTACCCATCTGGCAAACCAGCCACCAACTCACCCAAACCGACGGCCTCAACCGCGGCGATAACTTGTTCATCTGTCGCTGCCAAATTACCTAGGCGCACATTGTTCATAACCGTTGAATTGAATAAGTACGGTTGTTGGTCAAGCACCCCGAATAATTCAGCCCGATGCGTTTGTAAAGCAGCCACATCAATATCATTAACTAAAATTTGGCCGTCAGTTGCCGTCAAATCCCCCAATAATAATTTCAGGAGGGTCGACTTACCTGCCCCAGAAGGACCCAATATCGCCAACTTCTCACCTTTTTTAATTTGTAAGTTCAAATGACTAACCGCCGGTGCCTTCCCATTTTCATATTGGAAAGTCACATCGTTAATGTTTAACGCGGTAAAATCATTTGGTACGACTTCAACTTGTGGTACCGCCGAAGCCGTTTTTTCATTATGGTCAAAATCATTGACCCGCCGAATTGACGCTTGGTGACTCGGCCATTCGGTAAAGCCCTGCGCAATTCCTTGGAAGGCATCAATCGTTGGAAAAATAGCGAGCGTAAAGGCCGCAATCCAGTTAACCAATTTATCTGAGCCACCGAATTCGACATCCGCAAAAACTAACATCACAATCGTAATAATCCCGACAAACATCTGTGTGGTAAAGTCGCGCCACCAAGTAAAGTGGTGATCTTGGCGCCGGAGCCGTACTTGCGCTTCAATTGGTTGATCTTGATTGGCAACTAAGTCTTTTTGGCGTCCCGCAATCACCCAGTCCGCTAAACCTAACACTGAATCCGTCAAACCGACGTAAAAATCATGTTGAATTTCGCGGGTTTTATACACACGGGCGCCATTCACAGCGACTGAAATCAGCGGAATCACGATTGTTATCATCCCAAACAACAGGAACATCAGCAACCCAAAGGCCCAGTTGAAACCACCAATTGCGACCGTGACGACGATATAGAGTAGCCAACCAATAATAACTGGAAAAATCGTTCGTAAGTACAAGTTTTCGATGTGTTCAATATCATCAGCTAACACGGCTAAAATATCACCAGTTTGCCGTTCTTGCCGAATTGTGACCGCCGTTTTTTCAACAGCAAGGTACAACTTTTTACGAAAATCTGAAACAATTCGCAACACCCAATTATGTGAAGTCAAGCGTTGGGCATACCGGAATGCTGGCCGGCCAATCCCAAACGCCCGCGTCAATACAATTGGTACATAGATTAGCAAGATGTTTTCTGGTCGTTGCGCCGCCCGTGAAATCAAATAACCCGACGTAAACATTAGTGCTGAGCCGCAGAAGAAGGTCATAAAGCCTAGGAAAATGACTAGCAAAAGCAGTCCTTTATAGCGCTTCAAATACGGCAAAACCCATGAGTCATGAGCAAAGGTATCAATAATATCATGCATTAATCTAATCCTCCTAACTCACCCATTTCTTGGCGTAATGCTACATAGGCGCCATTTTGTGCTAATAATTCAGTTGGTGTGCCCTGTTCAACAATTTGACCATTGTCCATTACGAGGACATAATCCATTTCGTTTAACCAGTGTAAACGGTGCGTGGCAAAAAAGACCAAGTGATTTTCGAGCAATGGCAGCATCGCCTTTTTCAAATTAATTTCTGTTTCAATATCCAAGTGGGCGGTTGGTTCATCGAACAGCAACACATGGCGGTCGGGGCTCAAAAATGCCCGTGCCAATGCAATCCGTTGCGCTTGCCCACCAGATACCGCTTGCCCACTTTCCCCAATCATCGTATCCAAACCAGCTGGCAAGTCCTGCACTAACTCAGTCAACCCAGCTTGTTCAACCGCAGCCGTAATCGCGTCAATTGAAGCATTAGGTTGGTAAAATTTAATATTCTCAGCTAATGTTGCGTGGAATAAATACGGTGCTTGTGGAATATATTGAAACTGTTGTTGCCACGCTGCCTGCTGCAAATGTGCCAACTGATAGTCATCAAGCTTTATCGTACCGTTTGTATCCGCGTCAGGTTGGAGAAAACCACCGATTAAATCTAGCAACGTTGATTTACCCGATCCTGATTTACCAACTAAACCAATCCGTTGATATCCATGCGCGCTAAAATTGATTGCATTTAACGCCGGTGCTTGTCCATCGGGATAGGTTAACTGGACATTCGTAAAATTCAACGAATCTTGGGGCGTCCACGTTGTTAATTTGAAGTCTTTGTCGGCTTGGGGCGTTGGTGTTTCTAAAACTTCCAAAACATCAGTCATCGCATTTTTACCATCAAGTGTTGCGTGGTAGTCATTAGCGAAGTTCCGTAATGGTAAAAAATATTCTGGCGCCAACACTAACATCGTCAAGGCTGGCAGCAAGGTCATATGTCCGTCAAGCAAACTAAACCCTAAGAAAACGGCCACAACCGCAATCGACAACGTCGTAAAGAAGTCCAACGTAAACGTTGAAAGAATGGCAATCTTCAGTGTTGAGAGCACTGACTTACGATAATCTTCTGAAACTTCATGGATGTTATCCGCATATTTTTTACTCAAACCTAATTGTTTCAAGGTTGGTAATCCCCGCAAAGCATCAACAAAGTGATTACTCAAACGGGTAAAATTCGCATATTCTTTATCTGCCTTGGCTTGGGCGGCTAGTCCTAAAATTATCATGAACAAAATCACGACCGGATAAATCGCTAACAAGAATAACGCTTCGGGCCAAGAAATCGTGAACATATATACCAATAAAATCCATGGAATAATTGACATATCAAACATCTTAATCATGACTAACATCAAGTACGATTGCACTTTATCCATGCCCTCAAGGGTCAAAGTAACCGCATTCCCGGTCCCCTTTTTTTGAATAACTTGGGGTCCCAGTTCACTGATTTTAACTAGCAAATTGTGGCGCATATCTTGGGTGGTTTTTTCGACCCATTTGCCCATTGCGTAATTCTTTAAAACCGTCAGAATATGACGAATCGCAAAGGCCACAATGAAACCTACGATAAAAATAATCGCTTGATTCATAGGGTTTTGTTTCCATAAAACAACAATACTTTCACTTAAAAATTTACCTTGGAATAATACACTAAATGCTTGCAACACGGTGAGCGCTGCAAGCATCATAAGTGTTTTACGAATTCCCGGCAATTTGAATAAACGCCGATCAATCATAAATGAATCTCCATTCTATTGTTAGTGACCTGATTTCTTGCCCACCGTTAAACGTTCACGGAAAACATAGAAACTCCAGATTTGGTATGCCAAAACGACTGGCAAAGCAAAGACGGTAATCCAAGTCATCAAGTTCAATGTGTATGGTGATGATGAAGCATTCTGGATTAACAAACTATGCGCAGCGTCGTTTGCAACCATCGTTCGTGGGAATACACCAACAAAGAGCAAAGCAACGACACCAACTAAATTCAAACCAGAAGTCACAAAACTCACCACTTCCTTATCTTTCAAGGTAGCTAGGTATGACACTACTGAAGAAAGGACAATTAAAGCTAAAATCAACATGGTTAAAATTGGTTTCTTAGTAAAGAAATCGGTGTAAATGTATACTAGGACTGCAAAAACTACTTCCCCAGCAAACAATACAAGGTATAATTTCTGTGCCCAATCAGCCGCACGTTGGCGAATATCACCAATCGTCTTAATCCGGATAAAGTTCAAACCGTGAATATAGCTCATCAAGACCACTGCCACCCCACCAACTAAGGTAAAGATGTTCACAAAGTCAAAGAAGTGCCCGCGAACATTGTATTGCGCATCCATTGGCATGCCCTTAACCATTGCGGTAAAAATCATCCCAAGCATAAATGGAGCGACAAACGAACCAATTGCCGTTGCCCATTCCCAGATACCTTGGTTCTTTTCAAACTTCATCATCGCCCGGAATTCAAATGATACACCCCGGAAAATTAAAGCAAGCAATACTAAGAATAACGGAATATAGAAACCTGAGAACAATGAAGCATACCAGTTAGGCATTGAAGCAAATAAGGCACCACCAGCGGTGATTAACCAAACTTCATTACCATCCCAGTGCGGTCCAATTGATGCGACCAATGCGTCACGTTCAGCTTTATTTTTAGTTAATGTCTTAAGCGCCATTCCCACACCAAAGTCAAATCCTTCGAGGAAGAAAAAGCCGGCAAACAGGACGCCGATTAAGACAAACCATAAAATTTGTAATGTTGTCATTTTTTAAACGCCTCCTCTGCAAAAGGATCCGTCACTGGTGTTTCGTCAATCATCAAGTCATCAGGCCCTTCACGTAAAACGCGGGCTGATAAGTAGACCATCACGGCACCAAGTGTTGCAAATGATACAAAGAATAAAATGTTAGAGAATAGCATTGAACCAGCGGAAACATTCGGCGATACCGCATCCGCAATCGTTAAGTAACCGTAAACAACCCATGGGTAACGGCCAAGTTCGGTAATCAACCAACCAGCAGTATTAGCAATGAATGGTAAGAACGTTACCACACCAAGTACCCATAACAGCCATTTTTGCTTTACGAGCCACTCATCAGTGTATTTCTTACGGCTAAACCATAGCCCAACAACGGCTACCATACCGAAGACACCTGCCGCCATGGCCATCACGTGGAATGATAAGAACAATGCATTAGTTGGGACATAGTAATTCATATCCTTACCAAATTTCTTATCGTATTTCGCGTGTAATTCTTTGTTGACGGTGTTTTCACCCTTGTTAAACCCAGTTAACTTGTGGTGGGCCAAAAGTGAAAGAACATAAGGAACGTCAACTTCCCAGACTGATGTATGATTCTTCTCATCATATTGACCGGCTAAAGCCCAAGCTTGTGACTTGTTCTTACCACCAGAATCTTCCATCAAACCTTCAGTCGCCGCAAACTTCATTGGTTGGTCAGTTTCCAATGCCAATGAGTGGCGGTCACCGGTAGCCAACATGCCGAATGTGGCTACTAAACCAATAATCAAACCGATTTGCATTGATTTTCGGAAGAACTTAACGTTTTTCTTCTTCATCAACGCAAAACCAGACATCCCCGCCACAACAAATCCAGCCGTCAAGAACGAACCAAACATGACGTGGGGAAATTCTAACCATAACTGATGATTCTTCAACAATGCTGGAAAATCAACCAATTGTGCGCGACCATTCTTCAACAGAAAACCAACTGGATTTTGCATGAATGAGTTCGCTGCCAAAATCCATAAGGCTGACAGTGACGAACCCAAAGTTGTAATCCAGATAAACGCTACGTGTAGACCTGGCTTAAAGCGATCCCAGCCAAACATCCACAAACCAATAAAAGTTGATTCAAGGAAGAAGGCCACCAAAGCTTCAATAGCTAATGGGGCACCAAAAATGTCACCCACGAAACGAGAATATTCAGACCAGTTCATCCCAAATTGGAATTCCTGAATAATCCCAGTAACCACACCTACCGCAAAACTGAGTAAGAAAATTTTGCCCCAGAACTGCGCCATGTGCTTGTACAACTCATTTTTCTTTACCACGTACATGGTTTCCATCACACCGACGATTAAACCAAGCCCGATTGATAATGGAATGAACAAAAAGTGAAAGACTGTTGTCATCCCAAATTGGAAACGTGCTAAAGAAATAACTGAAAGTGCTACATCCATGATTATTTCCTCCGCAATAATTGCAATATGCGTTCTGTTAAGTTTATACGTTGGCTTTGTTGTGATACTTGCCACTACATGCCTAGAAATCACTTGGCGCACCATGCTGAAAGTAATTTCTAGCCACTCCGTTAATTTAAAGTAAAACTAGCTAACTCAAACAGTATTCTATTCAACGTTGCTAGACAAAATTGCTAGAATAATGATTCAAAATAAAATTAAACAACATCAAAATATAAACCCAACAGAATCACAATATTATAGTAATAAATCTTTATATATTCATTTTTACACAAGTAGATAAGCAGTTCAAACGATATCGTCTAGTTTCACCGAAAATTCTAATTTTCTGGTATTTTTGGCTAAAACTTTTCTAGCGTGGAATTTGGATATGTATCTCAGATTGCTTCCCACTACGTGTTTGGAACCAGTCTGAACACCGTGAATGGAACAGTTTACTGTCACTCAGAGAAGATGAGAACTCTTTGTGATTTATCCCTTAGAATTCCAGCTTCTCTGACTTTCTGCGACTACAGGCTCAGAAAAGCTCGGCTTCCATCAGGGTGCGAAAATAGAATTTCATGGCACGTAGTTGACCACAAAAGCCACAATCCGGATTAGCCGAAAAAAATTAATTTGAATGAATATGTTGACATACTTCTCACCATGATTTAATATACAAGACATAGATTTACAACACGAACTAAACAAGTTGAACAGGAAAGTAAAGTGAACCAACTTTGTACAGAAAACGCTAATTGCTGAGATAGTGTCTAAGTTGCTCATTTGAAAATGGCCTGTGATTGGCATAGATGAGTCAAGTAATTGATAAGTTTATGATGGGTTGGCGACCATTATCATCGCACACGGATTATATTGTCCGTTATTGAGGTCTTTTTGGTAACAAACAGACAAAGTAGAATGGTTCACGACGAAGCTCGTTTCTATGTTTTTAACATAGGGGCGAGCTTTTTTATTACATTTGATTCGGAAATGCGCATTCCAACTATGAATCGTGTAATTATTTACTGGAACGTTCAACGCACCTAGTTCGCCTTGCTATCGTCATTATATAGATTTAAAGAAAATAGGAGATTTAGTCATATGAAGAAAGTATTACTCGCGATTGCCGCACTGTTCGTAGTTATTACCCTTGCTGCTTGCGGCGCCAAGTCAGGTTCATCAGACAAAACGGTTAAAGTTGGGGTTGTTGGGACTGACGACCGTATCTGGAACTCAATCATTGAACAAGCCAAGAAGAAGGACATCAACATTAAGTTAGTTCACTTCACTGACTACGATCAACCAAATGCAGCTTTGAAGTCAGGTCAAATCGACTTGAACGCCTTCCAACACCAATACTTCTTGGATCAATGGAACAAAGCTAACAAGGGTAACATCGTTTCAATCGGTGACACCCTCTTAGCACCAATTCGTTTGTACGGTGGTACTGGCGTAACTAAGTTGTCAGACATCAAGAAGAACGCCCAAATCGTAATTCCTAATGACCCAACTAACGAAGGTCGTGCTTTAACCCTCTTAGCAACTGCTGGTTTGATCAAGGTTAAGGATACTGCTTTGCCAACGCCAAACGACATTTCTTCAAACCCATTGAACTTGAAGATTGTGCCAGTTGACGCTGCCCAAACTGCTCGTCAATTGAAGTCAGCTGCAGCCGCTGTTATTAACGACTCAACTGCTTCAGATGCTAAGCTTGATAAAACGAAGGCTGTCTTCGTAGAACCAGTTAACAAAGCTTCTAAGCAATGGATTAACATCATCGCTGCTGATAAGAAAAATGCCAACAACAAGACTTACAAGGAAATTGTGAAGATTTACCAAACACAAAAGACTAAGGACTTGTTGAAGAAGTACTACGGCGATACTGAAATCCCAGCTTGGGACATCAAATTGAAGTAATTCACATTTTTCACATATAATAAGTAATTAACCGATAGATGGCATCTAACTGAGTAATTGGTTAGGTGTCATTCTTACATAGCATCACTACCACGAAAGGCAGGAATACAGATGGTTACCGCAGAAAAACAAATTAGTGCCACCCACCAAGAAATTATCGATAATTATCTCGGCTTACTCGCCGAATATGTCAAAATCCCATCCGTCTCAGCACACACAGAAGACGCCTACTTAATCGAAGCTGCTGAATTCACAGCCCGCCGTTTCCGCGAAATCGGTGGTACCGTGGAAATCTTAACCGATAATCCCCGTCCACTCGTTTTCGCCGAATTCAAAGCCGCGACGACCGTTGTAAATCCCAAAACAATTCTTTTCTACAATCACTACGATGTACAAGCAGCCGAACCATTAAATCTGTGGAAACACGACCCATTCACTTTGGTACAAGAAAATGATAAATTAATTGGCCGCGGGGTCGATGACGATAAAGGTAACTTAATCGCGCGCCTCACCGCCCTACGCTTGTATTTATCTGACCATGGTAACTTGCCGGTTAACATTAAATTTTTAGTTGAAGGTGAAGAAGAGGTCGCCTCAGAACACTTAGAAAGCTACTTAGCTAAATACGCCGACAAATTCGCCAATGACCTAGTTGTGTGGGAATCCGGCACCAAAACGGCGACCGGTAAACTAGAATTAATCGGTGGTAACAAGGGGGTTGCCACTTTCAACTTCACCGCGCATTCTGCTGACCATGACTTGCACTCAAGTTTAGCCGCTGTTGTCGATAGTGCCACTTGGCGTTTAGCGCAAGCAATTGCGACGCTGCGTGACGCTGACGGCCGTGTTGCGGTTGCTGGTTTCTACGATAATATTGTCGAACCAACGGACCGCGAACTCGAATTAGTGGACGCCCTCGATGACAACACTGAATTATTGCGTAAAGCCTATGGTTTAGAGCTCCCCTACTTAACTGATTTAAGTGGTCGTGATTTAAATCGGGAATTGTTATTTCAACCAGCACTCAATATTGAAGCGTTCCACTCAGGCTACGAAGGGGACGGTGTCAAAACAATCTTACCGGCAGATGCCATCGCCAAATTCGATGTCCGTTTGGTCCCTGGCATGGATCCCCACGATGTTGTCGGCAAAATTCACTACCACCTGATTAACCACGGTTTTGGTGATATTGCTGTTGAATTTACGCTTGGTGAAAAAGGCTACCGTTCTGATATGAGTGATCCCATGATTGCAAATATTATCGAAACTGCCAAAGACGTCTACGGAAATGATAAACTAGCAGTAGCCCCAACCTCCGCCGGTACTGGTCCGATGGATATGTTCCATGAACATTTAAACGCCCCCATCGTGGCATTTGGTATCGGCTACCCGGATACGTTGGATCATGCGCCCAACGAAAACATTCGTAAGGTTGACTACTTACAAGGTATCGACTATATTTACGAAATAATCAGTTCATTTCGCTAATCCATCCACTAGTTTAGTTATGTATCATCAAACTAGCGGAGTACCTAGGAAATTTACATGGTGCGGCATGCCATTTATCCACATATAACTAATTAAAAAGGAGCAACAATCAATGGTAAATACACTTGAACCCATTATCAGCCTCCAAAATATCGATGTGACGTTCCAACAAAAGAACAAAGAAATTCAAGCCGTTAAGGATGTTTCAATCGATATTTTGCCTGGTGACATCTACGGAATCGTCGGTTATTCCGGTGCTGGTAAATCAACCCTCGTACGGGTCATCAACTTGCTGCAACAACCAACTAACGGTACGGTCATCGTGAACGGTCAAACGCTCGCTGAAAATGTTAATGATAGAGAACGCTTCATCGCGAAAAACGATTTACGCATTGCGCGCAAGAAGATTGGGATGATTTTCCAACACTTTAACTTGATGAACGAACGGACTGTGGCGGATAATGTTTTATTCCCCCTCACACACTCTGATTTATCACGGAGCGAAAAAAGCGAAAAAGTTGCGGCATTGCTTGAATTGGTCGGCTTATCTGACCGCGCTACTGCCTACCCAAGCCAATTATCTGGTGGTCAAAAACAACGGGTCGCTATTGCGCGGGCGTTAGCTAATGACCCGGAAATTCTAATTTCTGATGAAGCAACCTCAGCACTTGATCCCAAAACCACTAATTCAATTTTAGCTTTGTTGAAAAAACTCAATATTGAATTAGGTTTAACCATTGTTTTAATTACCCACGAAATGCAAGCCGTGAAAGAAGTTGCCAATAAAGTTGCGGTGATGGAAAACGGTGAAATTATTGAACGCGGTAGCTTACTGGAAATGTTCACGAATCCCCAAAAGCAATTGACTAAAGACTTTATCGACACGGCAACTCAAGTCGAAGAAGGTTTACGCAAAGTCCAAGAACAACCAAGTGTCCAAGAACTCGCTGCTCCAGACGTTTTGGTCAAGTTTGCCTATGCTGGTGATACAACTGATGAACCACTGATTTCATCATTGTTTAAGGATTATGAAGTTAGTGCCAACATTTTGTTTGGTAACGTGGAAATTCTCCAAGAAACACCTGTTGGTAACTTGATTGTGATCTTATCTGGTCGCCCAGCTTCAATCAAAGCTGCCCTCAAATCAGTTGAGGCAAGCGGCGTTACCACAACCTTATTGAAAGGAGAACTCGTCTAATGATGGATTTATTACAACATTATTTTCCCAATGTCATTGCCCTTGGTTGGTCAACTGATCAAGGCTGGGGCACGTCAATCTGGCAAACGCTCTACATGACTTTTGGTTCAGCAATTTTTGGTGGTATCCTTGGCTTGTTCTTCGGGGTTGGCTTGGTGTTATCTGATGAACGCGGCATTATGGCCAATAAAGTCGTATTTTGGATTTTCGATAAGATTGTTTCAATTTTTCGGGCAATTCCATTTATTATCTTATTAGCATTCATCAGTCCTTTCACTAATGCAATTGTTGGGACAACGATTGGTACTACTGCTGCTTTAGTCCCACTATCACTTGGGGTCTTCCCTTTCTACGCGCGTCAAGTTCAAAATGCGTTGGTCGAAGTTGATAGCGGAATTATTGAAGCGTCCCAATCATTTGGTGCCACTAATAGCGAAATCATCTTCAAGGTTTATCTCCGCGAAGGTCTTGCCGACTTAATTCGAGTATCAACTGTAACCTTGATTAGTTTGGTTGGTTTAACTGCCATGGCTGGTGCGATTGGTTCTGGTGGTTTAGGTAACACTGCCGTTTCAATCGGTTATGCTCGTTTCCAAAACGACATCACTTTAGTCGCAACACTTTTGATTTTGATTTTCATCTTCGTAATTCAATTTACAGGTGACTTCTTCGCCAAACGTGCTTCACACAAATAAACAGCAAAAAACGTTCATTAACCCAAGCGGCTGATGAACGTTTTTTAATTGTATTTATTTTTCCAGATAAAATTCAAACCGTGCGCCCACATATTGCGTACGGACGTATTCAAATGGTGTGCTATCTTCTAAAAATGACAATTGGCGCAAGTGCAAAATCGCATCACCGCGTTTCACTTTCAAGTGTTCAGCGACTTTTTCGGTTGCCAACTGGGCCGTCACCGTTTGTTGGGCATGCCCAATCACAAAGCCGTGACTTTCCAAGGCACTGTAGAAACTTTTCGTGATTTCGTCTTTCGTCAAATGCGTCAAAATCGCACCTGGAATGGTCGCGGTTTCCAATGAAATTGGTTCATCATTACCAAATCGAATCCGTTCCATTCGCAGAACTTGATCACCTTCAGCTATTTTAAGCTGTTCGGCTTCGCTCATTGAAGCTTGGGTTAAGTGATATGACACCACTTTACTACTAGCAATCTTGCCTTGAGCCGCCATCAATTCCGTAAAACTAGTGATACCTGACATCTTTTCTTGAACTTTTTGGTTAGCAACATATGTTCCATCCCCAATCCGCCGTTCCAAGATACCTTCTTCCGCCAAAGTTTGCACGGCTTGACGCAAAGTCATCCGGCTGACATCAAATTCCAACGCTAACTCACGTTCAGCCGGAATTTTATCGCCAACTTTATATTTGCCTTGTTCAATCTGGCGTTTTAATTCGTTGTGAATCTGTAAATAAATTGGCGCGCCCATGTCGGACTCCTCCATAACGTGTGCGCCATTTAATCACTACCTCTGATTGAATGCCGGCACAGTTTTCTTTTTCTATTTCGTTAATAAATTACCATATGAATAAGTTGCGGCTAAATCTAATGAACGGGTGAATAAATTGAAGTCGGCGTCTTTACCAACTTCAATGGCCCCTTTACTCGTCAAACCAAATTCTTTAGCTTGGTTGACTGAACTCATTTGGACAGCTTGTCTTAAATCAACTTGGGCAAATTCAATAATGTTACGGAAAGCATCGTTATAAGTTAAAACTGAACCAGCTAAGTGACCGTCTTCCAAACGCGCTTGCTTGTCCTTAACAATTACTTTTTGCCCACCAAGTTCTGAAATTCCTTCTGGCATCCCCTTTGCGCGCATTGAATCAGTAATCAACTCAATCCGGTCGGCGCCTTTGATATTAACGGCAAACCGCAACATATCAGGTACCACGTGGAATCCATCGGCAATCAACTCAGCGTAAATGTCTTTTTCTAACATCGCATGTCCAGTCACCCCAGGTTCACGGTGTCCTAAGCCCCGTTGTGCGTTGTAAAGGTGCGTGATGTGTGTTGCTTTAGCTTCTTGCATTTGCGCCCGGGTTGCGTCTGTGTGCCCTGCTGAAGGGACAATGTTGTGACCGAGAGCAAAATTTTCAAACTGCCGTGCAGCATGCAATTCTGGCGCATACGTCACCAACCGAATTCGGTTCCCAGATAAAGCATTCCATTCCTTTAGTTGATCAACAGATGGTGCTGTCATGAATTGTTCTGGTTGGGCACCCTTGTAAATTGGATTAACAAATGGTCCTTCCAAGTGAATTCCTTGAATTAACGCATTTTCTTTGGCAGCTTCATTAACGCCAACCATCGCATGAGCAATTGCCTCTGGAGATTGGGTCATCGTCGTTGGAAAAATAGTGGTTACCCCTTCATTTTGGGCAATCAAGTTCACCATTTGATTGATTTCATCAGCATTACCATCCATGGTGTCAAAACCATAACCACCGTGAGTGTGCACGTCAATAAACCCAGGTACCAAATAGTGACCGTGTGCATCCGTATTCTCATCGGCAGCCAACGTTGTATATTCATCCATTGAACCCACGGCTTCGATTTGCTTATCAAAACGGACAAATCCGTCTTCAATAATGTCGGAACCAGTATAAATCGTGACGTGCTTAATTACTTTACTCAAAGTTATTCCCCTTTGTTAACTTTCTAAACGTTGTTTTAATGCCACTACATTAGTTACTATTTACGAGTTCGAAAATAATATATCGCTAAACTAACAAAGTGACATTGTGCACCTTCAATTAATTTTATTCAACTGATTGATCTTTTGTGATCGTGGCGTCGATACCTTTTACCACGGCGCTCGTCAATCCAGCTTCTTCCATTGCTAAGAACCCCGCGATGGTTGAGCCACCTGGTGAAGAAACTGCCGCCGCAAGGTCACGGGGACTTTGGGGGCTTGTTTGAATCATCCGGGCTGTACCAATCATTGCTTGGGCAACAATTTGCGTCGCCATATCCTTATCCATACCATGCTTAACACCAGCTTGGGCCATCGCATCAACAAATAATTCAATAAAGGCTGGACTTGAACCAGCTAGTGCACTAAATGTACTAAACTCAGTTTCAGGCAATGGCATTGTACTTCCAAGCGTGCCTAAGAAGCTCCGCACTTGTTCGCGGGCTTCTGGGTGACGTTGCAAGTTATTGTTACCCGCAATCGCAATCATGCCGCTGTTAACCGCTACATTGACGTTTGGTAACGTCCGTAGAATCAAGGTATCATAGCCGAGTTGATCAGCAAGCGTTTCTAGTGATACACCGCCTAACACTGACACAACGACACGGTCGGCAATCTTAGTGCGAATTTCCGTTGCGACCGCTTTTAATTGTTGTGGCAACACCGCCAACACAATGATATCACTCGCTGCGACGACTGCTTCATTTGATGGTAAATATTCAATCCCCGCCGATGCCGCATATGCTTCCGTGCGATTACTTGCCCCACCGTGAATGTAAATCTTTTGCGTACTATCATTTTGTAGTAAGCCTGTAATCATAGCTTGAGCCATTTGCCCACCACCGATAAATCCGAGTTCCATACTATCACCTCACTTGTTTTTAATATCTCTACTATACCAATTTCTAGACCAATTTTCCATTGATAACCCTAATATTCGTAATCAGTGTCAAACCAATAGCAACATCCAACTAAATAGACAAAACAATCATTGTCGTTTAAAAATTAGAGAGTCATAATAAGCATAATTTAAGACGCCATTTTTCTAATCTACCGCTGAAAAGAGGTCGCGCACAATTACTTCCGCATTCCGACGAATCTCAAAATCTAAAAAGTAACGGAGGCACACGCTTTGAATCCATTCAAACGATACTGGTCAACCTTTCGCACCAAACAGACATTGCGCCGACAAAGTGATACACCACGAATTCCATGGGTAACTGTCATTTTAAGCATTGTGTTGATCTTAATTTATTATTGGCAAACAAAAGATCCTCAGATTACGACGATGTGGAGTACCGGCGAAATATTAACCCTCCTCCAACATCAATATTATCAGCTAATTACCGCTAACTGGATTCATCAAAGTTGGTCCCATGTACTCGGTAATGTTTTTGGTCTACTCCTGATTGGTTGGCGGTTTGAACGTTTAATTGGCCATTGGCGCTTCCTAATCATTTATCTAGTTGCTGGCCTGACTAGTACCATATTCAGCCTCAGCTTCCACCAAGGTGTTTTGGGGGCTTCAGGTAGCATTGTTGGCATTATGGTTGCCGCTTTAGTCCTTTACCTGCGTTTTTTCCGTAATTCACTCGTCAAAGCCTTCACAACTTGGTGGCAAGTTGTCGTTATTTTGATTGAAATACTTGCTGTCGGTATTGGTTTGTTCAACATCGGCTACACAAATACAAATGACCTTGCTCATACCGGTGGAATAATCGGTGCCGTGCTTACCCTTTGGCTACTTAACCCACCACTGCAAGTTGGCAAATATCGTACGGTAACTAGAATTAGTGCTGCAGTCCTGCTCATGGCATTATTCGGCGTAAGCATTGCGGTACTTCTAAATTTTTAGAACCAGCTTTAGGTCGCCAATAAGATTGGCTTACATCAATTAATACAAATAAAGCGGTTGGGACGAATTGTCATTCCAACCGCTTTAACGTGTGCCAAAACGCATTTTATCTCTATTTATTCTAGCTTGAGATTGTCGTTTCTGTACTTTTCAATTATCAAATTACTGAGGTACTATTGTCAGTTTTTCCCCATTCTACTGCGGCTTGTGGTTGGTACCTATTTTTCGTTAGTTTGAGTATTATTACTAACTAACGGAGTGGCTGGAAATTGCTTGGCGGGCGCAGCCTTTACACCGCGACTGGGGTGATGTGTGTGCAACACATATTACCGCTGAGGGTAAGATGAGGAGTCTTGGGGATTTATCCCCTAGAGTCCCAGCTTACCCGAACCTCACAAGACCGCACTTTGGCTTGTGAGGTTGCTTCCAGCGCAGTGCGCCAAGTAATTTCCAGACACAAAGTGGCCATTTTATTCAGACGGAATAGAGCCCGTCTTTATTGCCGCGCAAAAAAGGCACCTACCGAAGTAGATGCCTTTTGATTAGCTGGGCTAGCTGGATTCGAACCAGCGCATGATGGTACCAAAAACCATTGCCTTACCGCTTGGCTATAGCCCAAGAATATGGAGGAAGTAGGATTCGAACCTACGAACCCGAAGGAGCGGATTTACAGTCCGCCGCGTTTAGCCTCTTCGCTATTCCTCCGTATTAATCAACTATATAATCTTATCAATTACTAGTTAACATGTCAAGCAATTAATTAAGCTTTCTATTAGTTTAAACAACCAACATAACTTACTTATCTCTCAACTCGAATAATATTACCAGAAACTCAGCCAAAAGAAAAGAGCTAACACGAATTTTTTTCATGTTAGCTCAATATTTTATTTAATTTCAAAAATTCGGACACGATCTTGCCACGTGGCGAAAAATGTTGATTGTGTCCATTCGTCCTTACGATGCGTTTTAAGGCCGACCGTCTGATTATAGTACTCATTACGCCCGCCAAATGTTTGCGGGGCAAATTGCCGGTGTAAATGGCCAAATATCGTATAGTCCACTGGTCCCATCTCCAATAACGCGCCTAAACGTTGGCTGCCCATCATCGCGTTAAGCATCCAAAGATTCCGATCATCACTGCCTTTGAACAGATAATCTTGCTGTGGCACAAAGTGTGTGACAAACATTACCCTTTTACCGTCATGTGCAGCATTTACTAGTTGCTGCTTTGACTCAGTTAAGACAATGTCCATGCGTTCTTGGTCACTCATTGGTTGTTCAATTTGCCGATCAAACCAGTACGCGCGTTTCCACTGGGCGATTTCATTCACCGAATATTTTGCTAAATCGCCAAATGAATAATCATACCAACCATTTTGGCCAACAATTCGTAAATCAGTCCCAGCTACATCAATAAGTTGATTATGCAGATACAACGGACTCAATGGCTGTGACAACTCTTCAAAGGTAACCCCACGTGCCATATCATGATTACCAACAATAAAGGCGACTCGCAAAGAGTCGCCTACAATTGTTTGTAATTTTTCACTGAAGTCCAACGTTTTCGCAAAATCATTGAACAAATCGCCAGCGATGACATAATATTGCACACCTTGAGCCACTAACCAGTCCGCAGACCGCGCTAAGAAATCAACCACGTCAACGTGATTCAAATCCATGTGTAAATCACTCACGACTGCAATTTTTGTCATCTTAACCAACGCCTTCCATCAACACATTAATCTTCTTAACGCCAAAGAACAATAAGATACCAAAGGCAATCGTGATACCACCGACAATTGCATAGTAACCAACTTCATTCCCTGGTGTATAGAAACGAACAATTTGCGCATTAATCGCAGACGCAGCAGCATCTGACAAGAACCACATACTCATCATTTGTGACTTGAAGGCTTTTGGTGCCAACTTAGTCGTAGCAGATAGTCCAACTGGTGAAATCAACAGTTCAGCGATTTCAACAATTGCCCAACTACCAATCAACCACAATGCACTAACTTTACCAGCCGTACCAAACAATGCCCCAGGCACAGCCATCAAGACAAATGATAAACCGGCAAAAATCAAACCAGTCGCAAACTTAGATGGTGTCTTAGGTTGCTTCTTACCCCATTTAACCCATAACCAGGCAAAGAATGGTGTGTAAAGCATAATGAACAATGGGTTCAATGATTGGAACCATGAAGCCTTAAACCAACCCAAGTCAGTCCGGTTTGAAGCAAATAAAGCCAAGACCACTGAACCTTGTTCTTCAATTGACCAGAATAAAACGGCGGCCAAGAATAATGGAATGTAAGCAAGAACACGTGAACGTTCTTGCTTGTTCGTCTTGCGACTTGTTAACATCATGATAAAGTACGCAACTGGTACGGCCACGGCGATAATACTCAATACCAAGATGATATTGATCAAGTTCAATGCCCCAAAGAGGTTCATCAAAACAAATACTAAGGCCAAAGCAATAATCCCGAAAGCCACTTTAATCGTTAATGGTTTCATTTCTTCTGGTTGAATTGGATCTGATGGATAGTGGGTTTCTTTACTCAAATACTTGTGACCAGTAATCCAGTACACAATCAAACCAATCGCCATCCCAAACGCTGCTAATGAGAATCCAACGTGGAAGCTGTAATTTTGTCCAACTGTCCCAACAAGTAATGGTGCCACAAATGCACCTAAGTTAATCCCAAAGACAAAGATTGAGAAACCTGAGTCCCGACGAACATCCCCAGGTGTATATAATGAACCAACCATTTCCGAAACGTTAGGCTTGAGTAGCCCAGTACCGATAATGATTAATGCAATTGATAAGAACAACGCAGTTTGACCGGCTGGAATCGCTAAAGCAATGTGCCCGAACATGATGAAGATACCACCAATGAACACAGTGCGCCACGCACCCCAGATTCGGTCACTCAGGAATCCACCAAGCACACTTGATAAGTACACAAGTGAACCATAAATTGACATGATTGAAGCACCAAGAACGGGGTTCATCCCTAAACCACCCTCAGAAATCTTATAAATCATGTAGAACAAGAGAATGGCGCGCATCCCGTAGTAACTAAACCGTTCCCACATTTCTGTGAAGAACAACGTCGCTAAACCACGCGGATGACCCATAAACGTTTTTTCCTTTTTCGTATCCATGTAATAATCCCTCCAAATATGTATCCTTGCATATTTTATAAACAATAAACAAGTTTACCACTTTTTCAGCAAATTTTAATAACAAAATCACATATTCATTGCCGTGTTAACGCTTACAATAGATATTTTATTAAAAAGTCCAACTTCATTATAAGAAAATTACCATACTTATTATCAGTTCCACTCTTTTCACTTACCAAATGTCATTGTTTTGGATATTAAGCGGACAGGACAAAAAATCGCATGCAATATTTTGCACACGATTTCCGAGATTATTTGTTTTGTTCAATCAACAAAGCTACTAATTCACTTGCCAACATTGCTTTGGTTGTTTCATTAGCCACAGCGTCTGCCAACATTTCACCATGTTGCTTAACCATTGCGCGTTCTTCTGGTGCTAATGTTGGCAAAATTTCAGCCATTTGTTCATCCGTTGTAACTCCGGCAATCGGATTTACCGCGATATAGTCAAGAATGAGCTCGGCGTGGTCGTCTTGACCGTACACCGCGTAAACTTGTTCATCCCCAAGTTCCGCTAAATCAGCTTGCAAATCTTCAATCAATTCTGTGACGTCGTGTGTGTGTTCGGCCATTTCTATCCTCCGGTGAACAGCATTAGTTGCTCACTTAATATTAGTTACCGTATTATAGCATTGTTAAGCCATATCACTAACAGATTATTTAATTGCACCAGCTTTGCTAAATTCAGTTTACAACTTAGTTTTGATTTTTTGCATAACTTTCTGTTCTGCCATGCGCAACCGTTTTTCATCGGAAACAATCATGTGTTCACCACGTGCCGCTGGGCGCACTAACCAATTAGTTTCGGTTGCTTTCAAGTGAATTGGCTTATGAATAATGACGTGCTGTGATTTATCATTAAAGTGATAGATTACAAAGGGCAACGTTAACGTAATTAGTGCCCCACCTAATAACATCAATTGGTACGTTAAACCACTTGCTTGCGGCAACGAACTTGGGACGACAAACGAAATTCCCAACACGACAATCGTGCAAACCATGCCGGAACCAGCAATAATAGTCTTACCAACTTTTTTACCGGGCACTTGATAGACGCCTTTTAATGCTGGCATCTTATGCACCAATTTAAAATAACTCGTAAAGAAGATGACATACATCAGCCCATATATGACCGCTGTGAGCGACAAAGCCACTTGGAAGGAGACGTTATTACCACCACCGAACAATGTCAAAACAATTGTCCAAACACTGACCAACGCCCCTTGTAGCAAGACAATTGGTACGGGGACTTCATGCTTATTCGTCTTCCGAAAAAGCGGTGGCAGTAAACCACGCTGGGCCGCCATGTACAGGCCACTCACTGGTCCCAGGACCCATGAGCTAACTTCACCCAAGATTCCAAAGGCGACCAAGAAGGCTAGGATTTTAACCAAAATTGCACTATCGATGCCAAAGTGAACGAGATACGCATCAAACGCCTGCATCACCCCACCGCTCAACGACAAATCCCCCTGTGAAATAATCGCACCTACCGACAAACCGCCAATCGAATTAATTACAATTGCAAACACGACTAACATAATCATGGCGATTGGATAATTGCGTTGCACATTTTTCAATTCATTCGAATACGTTGCTGAAGCTTCAACACCCATATAGCTCAGAATAAAGGAAACAAACACGACTAAGGTCGCTGCATCATGAAAGTTAGGCAGCAAATTGCGCCCGGAACCACTAAACGCGAGCGGATTGCCTTGTGCTACATAAATAATACAAAATGCTAGTAGCAATACCGCAGGAACGACTACGCCTAGTGAAAAAGTAAATTTAATCAGCTTATCGGTGACCTTGGTTCCCCATAATTGCGATAACGTCACCAACCAGAAGATAGCTAGCACGGCCAATGTTTTGTACACCGGATTCTGATCCAAAATTTGCCAGCCGAAGACCTCGGTTAGAGCACTTAACATGAAATAAATCATCGTCACAAAGCCCACCGTAATCTGAAACCATTGGAAGAAAATTGCGGTGAAGCCCCAACGTTCGCCTAATGTCTCTGAAACCCAAGTGAAGACACCACCTTTTTCCCACTGCGGAATTGTCGCCATTTCAGCGGAACACAGCGCAACCGGAAAAAACCAGA
Source organism: Periweissella cryptocerci (assembly GCF_004358325.1). NCBI lineage: Bacteria > Bacillati > Bacillota > Bacilli > Lactobacillales > Lactobacillaceae > Periweissella > Periweissella cryptocerci. Next base: position 1,080,454 of record NZ_CP037940.1, read on the forward strand.
GGATTCCACCAACGATTAAGAAAAACATCAAGTTCAATTGTGATGTCGCAAAAGTTGGATATTCATAGACATCCAACACCATTGTGGCAGTGAGGGCAAAAAAGCCCATTAAACCAAGTGTCTTTGCTGGATTATTTGTTGCCATTTGCGAATCCTCCTTTACATTCTTACTAACATACATTAATTATATTCCTTGTCTATTAATTTTGTACATGTTAAATGCTTCACTGCCCGAAACTCAAGGCAGAACTCAAGGCAGCTAAGTACAAAATGCATCGCATGGATCATGCAACTATGTTGGAACTCCGATTAAGCATGGACGACAAACAAAAAACGGACTCACAACGCATAAAATGCGCTACAAGCCCGTTTAAAATACGGCTAAATTTTTTCTAACGTGGAATTTGGATATGTGTCTCAGATTGATTCCCACTACGAGACTGGAACCAGTCTGGACACCGTGATGGAAGACAAGCATTTGAAGCCACAGTGCGGTCTTCAAATGTTTGCGAAGCTTGGTTCGCTAACGCGGCAACCATCTTCACAAATCCATAATCAGTAACGAAACCCGTTACTGATTATGCCATCACGGTGCGAGCTAAAGTCCAGCCTGGTTCCAGCCTCTTCGTTAGTTTGCGTAGATATTCTGACTAGTAATATGCCGTAATCCTTGTCGCTGCAAGTTTAGCGGTAATCAATAGTTCAACGCTTATCTAGCGGAGTGACTGAAAATCACATTGTGGCCGCCAGGCTTTACACCGAAATGGGACGAACTTGACACCATGTGTCAGGTTTGTCGCTGAGGGTAGATGAGCAGTCTTTTGGCTTTAGCCATTAGACTGCCAGCTATCCCGAATTGCCCAAGACAGACATCCAGCCTGCAAGGCTAATCTAATCGCGTTAGGATTAGATTCAGTATTTTGTGAAACAAAATGCTGGGATGTTTTGCGTTGCCGGTTCGCAGGCATAAGCACGTGGCTTGGGCATGTGCTTCCATTTCGGTGCACAATGTGATTTTCAGGCACGCAGTGGCATCATACATCTCATCACATTTTATAAATTCCACGTCAGACGGAATAGAGCCTAAAATACTTAGTTTGTTCGATCAACCTTACTGTGGATAAACATCATGCCGACTAATGTGAAACACGCAAGTGCAAGTACAAGCCGCATCAGTAATTCAACCCACGCCATACCAGTTGGCGGAAAGTAATTAACTAGCCCCTTTACAGTCTGCGCTGATTTAACATTGCCTTTTTTGCCACCATGCTTAACTACACCATCCGTACTTGGTAACTCAATATCTAAATTCGGATCGGTAACTGTTTTACTTTTTCCCGCAGTCGCAGTGTGGCCCACGTCGTTGATATCTGTATTATCAGCATCACCAAAACTACTCTTAGGGAAAATATATATATGATTATCGTTATCATCCCGTGCACTAACCTGCGCTGGCAAATTAACAATTACTGGATCCATTGTTTTCGCTAATTTTTCATTAGCTAGCTCGTTAACTACATACAAGCCATGTGTTAAACCCGTGCTTTGGTCAATGGTCAACACGCCATGTTGATCCGTCCGTCCTTGATAATGGCGGGCCCGTTTCCCAGTAACAACCTCATATGTGTTTGGCTGCTTACCAGAAGGAATTGCGTCACTTTTTGCTTCAACTAAATCAACCGTATAGCTAATATCGCTAACTGCTTGCACCTGATTGCCGTAATTATCCGTGACAATCTCAACTGGCTGCGTACGCCCTTTTTTCAGCTTATTAATCCGTTGATTGTCCATCAGGGCATACTTGGTAATAGTTATACTCACATTTTTGCTATCATTTGCCATTACGTGTTTTGCCACCAAGCCGCCTGATAAGCACATAATAATAAAACATCCCAACAAGATTAGTGGCCGTTTTTTCATTTTAGTGACGCCTCCTTTCGTAGTTGTGGCTTTCATTAGCGTAATCGTTAGCGTTTCAAGGGACGAAAGTAAGGCGCACGAGCAAATCATTTACTACAACAGCCTTAACTTTTGGTGCTACTATGGCGCGTTTCGCGCTTAGCTTTACGATGGCGCCACCAAGTGACAACGGCAATCAGTAACGTTATTAAGAGCGCGAACATATAAACTAATTTATTGTAGCCCAACAAAGTCCGGTCTTTGACGGGTTCGGCCTGCATTGGCACTCGTGTTCCGCGTACCAGCAACCGGTGATCATTAATACCTGTGGGCGTGCAAGTTAACAAAGTTACATAATCTTGCCCTGCCACTATTTTGGCGCGTTTCACGTCATCTGGTTTCACAATCGAAATATTGTCGATTTTATACTTCATCTTACGATTGAGGGCTGTGACATAGAAAACATCCCCCAACTTGAGATTTTCTAATTCGGTAAAAATCTTGTCATCTTTTAAGCCACTATGCCCAGTAACGATGGCGTGGGTGTTTTTTCCACCAACGGGAACTGAGGTGTCATCAAAGTGACCAAGCCCTTTTTTTAAGACCTGTTGGCTAACACCGTGTTTTACTGGTAAAACTAAATTCAACTCCGGTACTTCGACCAGCGCCATCATCTCAGAATCAGCGAGCACATCATCATACTTTATTGGTTTTTTTACCCAATGACCGCTCTGTTGCACATCGTACAATTGCCGATTATACTCATCGGCTTTTTTTAAACTCGCCACCACTTCCGGTGTCGGTGATGTTTTTATCTCATCTCTATATTTCGAAATGCCGTAGCTGCGTTGTTGATTTGACATAATCTCACCAATCACCGGAAATGCCAATAATGCTAATCCACCAACAAGTAAGAGCACTCCGAGGACAATTTTAATAATTTTATTTTTCATTACAATGTCCTCATTTAGTTTGCTTACCCTTCGATATCGTTTTTCTTAGACTTTTTCAAAATCACTACCGTCCCGCCGATTGCAAGCGTCAAACCAAGGACAACATAAATGTAGCCATTTGATCCAGCAACTGGGAAGTTACTAATTTTGTGATTCACAATGATTGCTTCATATTTATCGGAGTTACCTGGGAATGTGATAGTTGCGTCATACGTATTAGAAGTGCTGCTAGTCATCGGATTAACTAAAACTGCCTTACTAGTTTTTTCAAAACCAGCTGGGGCGGTAATTTCTTTCAAGTAGAAACTACCACCAAATTCATCAGTGCCCCAATATTCAAGTGGTAATCCACTAAATGAACCCTGACCAGTTGCACTAGTTGTTACCACGTAATGTTCAAAATTGGCCGCATTACCGGCTTGATATTGTTTAAAATCACTATCTGAATAAACCATGCCCTCAACTGCTGTCCCAGTCTTACCTTTCCAAAAAGGTTGTGTCAAAGCGTCATCGGCATACAATTCAAATTGTGCACCAGGTAACCCGTCCGTATTAGCATAACTAGACGAGATATTACCAACCTTCAAGATATTAAAACCACCAATCAGGGTCTGGGCTGTACCAATGTTAGTGCTATGAGTGTCCACAGTGTTACTAGATGAGTGTGTGTATACGGCATCCGTGTTAAAAATAACCGAAAAATCATTTTTAACAATCCCTGCCGTAACCGTTGTCGGTAACTTAGCATCGTAGCGAACGTGGACTTCTTTCGTATTACCCGCAACTGCATTGTAGTTATATAGCTTTGTGAGCCCGGCGGCCGTGAAGACCACGGTAACTTTATTCCCAGTAGTGGTTAATTCATAGTCATCGGTGGCAGTTAATACCGCTGCACTCGTGCCGACCCCCATAGTCACGGTAACCGTGTTAGTTTGCAATGTCTTATCTGACCCCAAATCATTGGTAACTGAAAGACTACCTTTTTCATTCATCCCAGTGGTACCAACGTGTGCAGGAATATTAAAGCCTAAATCATAGGTGATTGTGTTCCCCGCACCGGCGCCCCAGTTCGTCTGCAAATTACCCGAACTATCAACAATTCGTGTCATTGGTTTTACATCTTCATCTGATTCTTGGAGTAATTTATTTTTTGGATAAATAGAAATCATGTTATTAACATTATCATCGCTATCAATCATCGGAATTGACACAATGATTGGTGCCATCAGTGGGCCGTCTTGGTCAACGACACCACTTTGTGTGACCAGATAATACCCATATTTCATATTGTCAAACACTAGTGGTCCATTAGCCACCGTTCCAGATGGTCCACTACCAGATATTTGATAATTCGCACCATCACTACCGTTCGCCGTCGTTGGTGCTTTCATGTCACTTGGCGTGTATCCGCTGGCCGGTCTAATCGGTTGGATTTTAAATGATCCTTTAGCATACTTCCAAGTATCCGGGACCGTGATTGGTTTCCCATTTTTAGCCAACGCATCACCGCCCTTAGCTGTTTGCGCAATATAATTATAAATCGTAATCCCAGTACCAGTTTGCTCACTCGCCTGAGAATTCCCACTATTTAAATTTGTACTAGTATATGCTTTCACTGACCGTTCAATTCCTACTGTATCAAGTAAAGTCCCACCAAGTAACGCAGGTGCAACCACACCACCCGCTAATGTCACCGTCGTTAACGCTGCCATAATCATGTTCTTCATATTTTTACGCATAGTCTAAAATCTCCTTGTTTCGTAGTTTTTAGATGATAGCTGAAAACATACCTATCTCTTGTAACTAATGTTAACCAACAAATTTGAACAACCATCAAGCAACATGTGAAGAATCACGCAAGAAGCGTGTACTTTTTAATCAAATTCCCATAATTATGGACACTTTTCAAATATCTATCTTGAACAATTTTGGAACAAAATAAAAAGCCAACATATCAACGTTTTTAAACGCGAATGCTGACTTTTCATAATTGCTAGGGATTATGTTGCAAACCCCTTTGGCTATTGTTTAACATCAATCAAACCTTTTTTTGCTTTATTCTGTAAATCTTCATCCCAGAAATTCCCGTACAAGTTCACGGTGTTCACTAGATTAATGAACGCATCGTCGTCAACAGCTTTAACGGCCGTTTCCATCGGATACAATTCATACTTTGAAAGAACCATCATCAATGTGCTTGATGGTTGGCGTGAAAATGCCCCTTGCGAAGGTAACACGGTAATCCCACGAATTAATTCCTTGTGCAAGGCAGCAATCACTGCATCCGGTTGATCAGTCACGATAAAGGCCGTGAGCTTCTGGTGACGCGTGTAGAGTGCATCAATGACCCGTGTCGTCGCGTAGATACCGATAATCGTGTACATCGCATTATTCCAACCAATATTGAAACCGGCAATCACAACAATTACCATGTTAATCGCCATCGCAATTGTCCCAACTGATTTACCAGTTGTCTTCTGCAAGACCATGGCGACAATATCCATCCCACCAGTAGAGAAACCAAGCTTGAGGGTCAAGCCACTAGCCGCCCCAAGGAAAATCCCACTGAAGAGACTCGCTAACAAAGTATTATGCGCAATATTTGCCACTGGCATCACCAAAGTTAAGATAGACGCCGTGAAGATATTGATGAAACTCCAGATAGTGAATTTACCACCAATTTTCAACCAGCCAATGACAGCAATTGGAATATTAAAGAGCAAAATAAATATCCCCGTTTGAAATGAGGTGTGCAATGTTGAATTCAAAACCCATGTCACCAGTTGAGCCACCCCACTCATCCCGCCAGTAAAAATATTATTCGGTACTAAAAATTCGTTAATCGCAATCGCTTGGAAGAACGCGGTCACAATTAATACGACAACTTTAATGCTGTTTTCTTTAATTTTATTATTCATTTTATAACACCCGTAAATCCTTTGTATTTTGTGCCTAATGTCCATTTAAACATAGTCACATTCAAGTAGCTAGCCTATTTCCAATTCCGTGTGAATTCTTAGTGCTATAATGGATTATCCGTAAATTAAGGAGGATTAATTTTTTTGAACACAATACGTGCACAATTTATTCGGTCGGAGCACAATCCCGACCCAGTTCTACGTCCGATTGGTGCTGGACTCGCAATGTTAATTCCATTATTAGTTGGCTTGCTAACCCACGATATGCGCCTAGCTGCCTATGGCGTGTTAGGATCGTTTAGCTATCTCGCTTTCCAACATAAGACTCTTACATATAACGTTCGGGCAATCTTTTTACACGGTGTTGTCTTGTTGTTTGCATATGGACTGGGAATGATTTCATCCATGATGCCTTGGACAATCCCATTCTTCATCGCGATTATTTCATATCTCGGTTATATCATTGTCAAAATATTCCAGATTCCAAAGCCGGGACACTTTTTTGTGATTATGCTGTATGCAACTGGAACGAGTACAAGTGTACCTGCCAGTCACATGCTCCAAGCCCTTGGTTATATGACAATCGGGGTTGGTGCTTCGATTATCATTGGTAACCTAATTTCATTAATTGAACGCCTGCCGCACACTTACACGTCTGCCGATGAACGTTTTCGGGGTCTCCACCATACTGACAAATACTACGTCATGTTATACAAGCGTCCTGACATCTTGTTAGACGCCTTTCACTTCGCAGCAATCCTCTTATCCTCTTTGTCGCAGGTTATATTTCATACCTACTACGTGGCTCTAATGGCTATTGGATTCTGATTTCATGTGGTGCCGTCCTTGCCGGCGAAGAAGTCGACCGCATTAAGAAGCGCTACATTTATCGAATTATTGGCAGTGTCGTTGGTCTGTTAATTGGCTTAATTTTATTGGAATTACACTTACCAATGGTCGCACTGATTGTTATTCTGATGTTCTTGAATATTTGTGTTGAATACTTCATGCCTCGCAACTACGCAATTGCCAATTTCTTTACCAATCCGCAAGTCCTGTTGCTCGCCACCTTAACAACACATTTCACCTTTGGCTTAATTCTGTCACGTTTTTGGGGCATTATTATTGGTAGCATCTTAGCATTCTTCCTGTATGCGCTCGCTAATCATGCAATGAATGTTTTAAATCAGGAATATAAATAGTAATTCTCACGTATTTACAGGGTACATGTTAAAAATCCCCATATGATCGCAGTCTCGCTTGCTAAGACTTGTGACCATGTGGGGATTTTTTGATTTATTACCGTAGCTTCCAGACATACGAAAAAACCGCTAATCAGCTATTTTTAACTGACTAGCGGTCTCTATTAGTGCGGTTTAGGTGGCACTTAACTTTAGTCCCTAACCTTTGGTACATCTGGTGCACACAATATTTGTTGTCCAGTCCGTTGCACACTTACGGGTCATAATTCTCAATAATATAGTGCTACTATCCAAAATACTTTTTGTTTAATTTTTGCACTTTTTTCATCGCAGAGTATGGGCCACTTGCACTATCATATGATGCATATTGATTCTTTTGTTTCTTCTGAGTATACATAGCAAACCATCGTGCACCGCCTGCAGTTCCGGTTCCTGATTCAATCAACATTTTCTGCTTTACACCGTGTACGCGGAGTGTGACAACACGATAAAGTAAACTCCAATAAGTAGTCCCCACACCATAAACATTTTTCTTGATTCCTTGACCAGATACTTTTGAAACATTGAATTTTGTCGTTCCAAAGATACTAGATGACGTAGTAAGTTTAAACTTCATTCCTTCTTTGTTTAACGTCTTAGCAGTCATTGAAATCTTATGCGTGTACCCGTTTTCTGTACAATACCATTTTTTACGCATATTTGCTGGAATATTTTTCTTTCGACTGTACTTCAGTTCTGCACGTGCTGTTTGTTCATTTGTCATCACGTCAGAAGATGCACTTACTGACGTACCGACTCCACCACATACTAAACCTGCACATAATAAAGCTGTACCGATTTTTAACTTATTCATTTTCAATTGGTTGTCATATAACTCCATCCCCAGATTAACTTATATGACAACCAATTGAAAATTAGATGCTTGAAATTCAAGCTAAAATGGTTTTGTCGCCCGATTTGTCACTCAGTTACAAACTATTATCGCAAGGCTGCGCTAAAGTATTCCCCCATACTTTTGTTTCTGTTCAACATCGTCGTTCCCATAAACAGTGCTACCATGCTTACTTACCGCGCACGAAAAAACGCTCCAACTATTGAAATAACAATAATCAGAGCGCTTATCCAAACTATTCGTTCCATGATGCCGTTTAGGTGATTCGAACACCTGACCCTCGGTTTACGATACCGATGCTCTACCAACTGAGCTAAAACGGCAAAATCATAATCAAAATTATGAAATAAAAGCGATGTTAACATTATATTAACATCGCTTTTGGTACTCCGGCAGGCGGGCTCGAACCGTCGACAACCTGATTAACAGTCAGGTGCTCTACCAACTGAGCTATGCCGGAATAATTTAATATAAGCATGGCGACGTCCTATCCTCGCAGGGAGCGATCCCCCAACTACTTTTGGCGCTACAGAGCTTAACTTCTGTGTTCGGCATGGGAACAGGTGTATCTTCTGCGCTATCGCCACCACACTCTTATATCAATTACTGAGGTATTAATTTGACTTAATCTCTCAAAACTGAATACTATCATTTATTACTTAATCTTACCGGACACCACGTTAGTATTAGTCCGCTCCATGCATCACTGCACTTCCACTTCTAACCTATCTACCTCATCATCTTTGAGGGGTCTTACTTTCATAAAGAAATGGGAAATCTCATCTCGAGGCGAGTTTCACACTTAGATGCTTTCAGCGTTTATCTCATCCATACATAGCTACCCAGCGATGCTCCTCTGGCGGGAACAAACTGGTACACCAGAGGGTATGTCCATCCCGGTCCTCTCGTACTAAGGACAGCTCCTCTCAAATTTCCTGCGCCCGCGACGGATAGGGACGAACTGTTCTCACGACGTCTGAACCCAGCTCGGCGTACCGCTTTAATGGGCGAACAGCCAACCCTTGGACCGACTACAGCCCCAGGATGCGATGAGCCGACATCGAGAGGTGCCAAACCTCCCGTCGATGTGACTCTTGGGAGATAAGCCTGTTATCCCAGGGTAGCTTTTATCCGTTGAGCGATGGCCCTCCATGCGGAACCACCGGATCACTAGCCCTACTTTCGTACCTGCTCGACTAGTCAGTCTCCACAGTCAAGCTCCCTTATGCCTTTTACACTCTACGAATGATTTCAACCATTCTGAGGGAACCTTTGGCGCCTCCGTTACCTTTTAGGAGGCGACCGCCCCAGTCAAACTGCCTGCCAGACACTGTCTTCCACCACGATTAGTGGTGTGAGTTAGAGTGGTCATACAGCGAGGGTAGTATCCCACCAACGCCTCAATCGAAACTAGCGTCCCGATTTCTACGGCTCCTACCTATCCTGTACAAGCTGCACAAACACTCAATATCAAGCTACAGTAAAGCTCCATGGGGTCTTTCCGTCCTGTCGCGGGTAACCCGCATCTTCACGGGTATTTAAATTTCACCGAGTCTCTCGTTGAGACAGTGCCCAGATCGTTACGCCTTTCGTGCGGGTCGGGAACTTACCGACAAGAATTTCGCTACCTTAGGACCGTTATAGTTACGGCCGCCGTTTACTGGGGCTTCAATTCTGACCTTCGCCGAAGCTAAGCCATCCTTTTAACCTTCCAGCACCGGGCAGGCGTCAGCCCCTATACGTCATCTTACGATTTTGCAGAAACCTGTGTTTTTGATAAACAGTCGCCTGGGCCTATTCACTGCGGCTGACCTTGCGGTCAGCACCCCTTCTCCCGAAGTTACGGGGTCATTTTGCCGAGTTCCTTAACGAGAGTTCTCTCGCACACCTTAGGATTCTCTCCTCGACTACCTGTGTCGGTTTGCGGTACGGGCAAATGTATTCTAACTAGAAGCTTTTCTCGGCAGCGTGAAATCATGAACTTCCCTACTTAAATTTCGGTCCTCATCATCGCTTGTCCTTATAGATAAAAGCATTTGACTCTTATCAAGACTTACGATTTAAACGCACATATCCAGCAGTGCGCATTCATTATCCTTCTGCGTCCCTCCATTGTTCAAACAAATACACCTGGTACAGGAATATCAACCTGTTATCCATCGACTACGCCTCTCGGCCTCGCCTTAGGTCCCGACTAACCCTGGGAGGACGAGCCTTCCCCAGGAAACCTTAGTCATTCGGTGGACAGGATTCTCACCTGTCTTTCGCTACTCATACCGGCATTCTCACTTCTAAGCGCTCCACCAGTCCTCACGGTCTAGCTTCATTGCCCTTAGAACGCTCTCCTATCGCGCCACTTACGTGGCACCCGCAGTTTCGGTAATATGTTTAGCCCCGGTACATTTTCGGCGCAGAATCACTCGACTAGTGAGCTATTACGCACTCTTTAAATGGTGGCTGCTTCTGAGCCAACATCCTAGTTGTCTATGCAACTCCACATCCTTTTCCACTTAACATATATTTAGGGACCTTAACTGGCGGTCTGGGCTGTTCCCCTTTCGACGGTGGATCTTATCACTCATCGTCTGACTCCCGGACATAAATCAACGGCATTCGGAGTTTATCTGAATTTGGTAACCCGAGATGGGCCCCTAGTCCAAACAGTGCTCTACCTCCGTGATTCTAATTCCGAGGCTAGCCCTAAAGCTATTTCGGAGAGAACCAGCTATCTCCAAGTTCGTTTGGAATTTCACCGCTACCCACACGTCATCCCAGCCTTTTTCAACAGACACGGGTTCGGACCTCCAGTGCGTTTTACCGCACCTTCATCCTGCACATGGGTAGGTCACCTGGTTTCGGGTCTACAACAACATACTATATTCGCCCATTTCAGACTCGCTTTCGCTACGGCTCCGGTCTTTCCACCTTAACCTTGCATGTTATCGTAACTCGCCGGTTCATTCTACAAAAGGCACGCTATCACCCATTAACGGGCTCTAACTTATTGTAAGCACATGGTTTCAGGAACTATTTCACTCCCCTTCCGGGGTGCTTTTCACCTTTCCCTCACGGTACTGGTTCACTATCGGTCACTAGGGAGTATTTAGCCTTGCGGGATGGTCCCCGCGGATTCCGACGGAATTTCACGTGCTCCGCCGTACTCAGGATCCAGAACGGAGGCTATAACATTTCGATTACGGGGCTATCACCCTCTCTAGCTCAACTTCCCAGTTGATTCATCTATGTTATAACTTGGTAACTCCAATGTTCTGTCCTACAACCCCTAGAAGCAAGCTTCTAGGTTTGGGCTCTTCCGATTTCGCTCGCCGCTACTACCGGAATCGATTTTTCTTTCTATTCCTGTTGCTAATGAGATGTTTCAGTTCACAACGTCTACCTTCATCCTGCCTATATATTCAGCAGGTGATAATTACTCACGTAATTGGGTTTCCCCATTCGGAAATCTCCGGATCAAAGCTTACTTACAGCTCCCCGAAGCATATCGGTGTTAGTCCCGTCCTTCATCGGCTCCTAGTGCCAAGGCATCCACCATGCGCCCTTATTAACTTAACCTAGTATCTTTCGATACGGTTAATTTTTGAGCGGTCAACTTGGTAGTTGACCTTTAAAGCGAGATAAAACTATTGTTTTAAAACTCAAAAAAACGCGATGTTCTCGGCTCAATTTAATAATATAAATATTAAAAATTGAATTGATTAATTAATTTAAATGATAGTATTCAGTTTTCAAAGAACAAGTTTTACATCGTAACCCGAGGGTTACAATGGAGAATAGCGGGATCGAACCGCTGACCCCCTGCTTGCAAAGCAGGTGCTCTCCCATCTGAGCTAATTCCCCATGATATGGGCCTAAATGGACTCGAACCATCGACCTCACGCTTATCAGGCGTGCGCTCTAACCAGCTGAGCTATAGGCCCATGGAATTGGGTAAATCCAATTAATATTGAGAAGTAAACCTCTCAAAACTAAATAAAGTTTTGACAAATGTGTAAGTTTCCGTATTATCCTTAGAAAGGAGGTGATCCAGCCGCAGGTTCTCCTACGGCTACCTTGTTACGACTTCACCCTAATCATCTATCCCACCTTAGGCGGCTGGCTCCCGAAGGTTACCCCACCGACTTTGGGTGTTACAAACTCTCATGGTGTGACGGGCGGTGTGTACAAGGCCCGGGAACGTATTCACCGCGGCGTGCTGATCCGCGATTACTAGCGATTCCGACTTCATGTAGTCGAGTTGCAGACTACAATCCGAACTGAGAATGGCTTTAAGAGATTAGCTTAGCCTCGCGACTTTGCGACTCGTTGTACCATCCATTGTAGCACGTGTGTAGCCCAGGTCATAAGGGGCATGATGATTTGACGTCATCCCCACCTTCCTCCGGTTTGTCACCGGCAGTCTCACTAGAGTGCCCAACTTAATGCTGGCAACTAGTAATAAGGGTTGCGCTCGTTGCGGGACTTAACCCAACATCTCACGACACGAGCTGACGACAACCACCTGTGTCATCCACCTCGGCGTCAATTCCTTTGAGTTTCAACCTTGCGGTCGTACTCCCCAGGCGGAATGCTTAATGCGTTAGCTGCGTCACTAAAGGGCGGAAACCCTCTAACAACTAGCATTCATCGTTTACGGTGTGGACTACCGGGGTATCTAATCCGTTTGCTACCCACACTTTCGAGCCTCAGCGTCAGTTACAGTCCAGAGAGCCGCCTTCGCCACTGGTGTTCTTCCATATATCTACGCATTTCACCGCTACACATGGAGTTCCACTCTCCTCTACTGCACTCAAGTTATCCAGTTTCCGATGCAATTCTACGGTTGAGCCGTAGGCTTTCACATCAGACTTAAATAACCGCCTGCGCTCGCTTTACGCCCAATAAATCCGGATAACGCTTGGGACATACGTATTACCGCGGCTGCTGGCACGTATTTAGCCGTCCCTTTCTGATAAGATACCGTCACTCAATGAACAGTTACTCTCACTGACGTTCTTCTCTTATAACAGTGTTTTACGACCCGAAAGCCTTCATCACACACGCGGCGTTGCTCCATCAGACTTTCGTCCATTGTGGAAGATTCCCTACTGCTGCCTCCCGTAGGAGTTTGGGCCGTGTCTCAGTCCCAATGTGGCCGATCAGTCTCTCAACTCGGCTACGTATCATTGCCATGGTGAGCCATTACCTCACCATCTAACTAATACGCCGCGGGACCATCTCTTAGTGATAGCAGAACCATCTTTTAAACTTGAACCATGCGGTTCTAATTGTTATACGGTATTAGCATCTGTTTCCAAATGTTATCCCCTGCTAAGAGGTAGGTTTCCCACGTGTTACTCACCCGTTCGCCACTGACTGCATTGTGATTAATCTCTCCGAGCAAGCTCTTCGATCATAATCACCACAGTCCGTTCGACTTGCATGTATTAGGCACGCCGCCAGCGTTCATCCTGAGCCAGGATCAAACTCTCAATTTAAAATTGAGTCTTGATGACTCTTTTGTTATCCTGAATCAATTACCGGGGGAGGTAATTGATTCAATTTATTTGCGAAATTGACTTTTGCAAATCTGTACATCTTAGATTCAAAATCTAAGACCCTTACATCATTTGATTGTCAAAACTTTATTCAGTTTTCAAAGATCTACGTGTCTATCTGACAACTTAATTATTATATCAAACCAACAATCAATATGTCAACACTTTTTATTATTAAAGATGTAAGCCGAATCGCTTGACAGCAACGACTTGCGCTCCTCAACAACAGATATAATCTTACAATTAATTCAGCACATCGTCAACAAGTAATTCACAAAAAAAACACACTTTTTGACCGCGTTTTCATTAAACGTTTTACAACCATTAATATATCAACGATTCGGCATGTCCATCAGGAAATAAAAACATATATTTCCTTGAAAACGAACGCAATTCTAGTATCAAAACATTCCCCAAATTCATATTTTCTCGCACCTATTAGCACCGTTTATTTGAGTTTTACGCGTGTAATCGCCATAAATTTATATAATTATTGTGCTAACATGCTGGATAACTAACTAAAATGTGTAGCATGAACATCACTTAATCAATCTGCTGCGTCCATTTTTCGTAGATTTTTTCGGGTAATCACAAAGTAACTGATTGATTGAAACCTCACTAACACTTGTCATTCATCTTTTTAAGAACACATACTCCACCAGCTATGCGTTAGTGTGTTAATAAGACACGCGTAGTAATATGCATTCAATAGCAATAAAAAAAGCTGGCATCCATGTGGACATCAGCTTTTACATATAAATTATTATGGACGCATTGTTGGGAACAACAACACATCGCGAATTGATTCAGAATCAGTTAGTAACATTACCAAGCGGTCAATACCGATTCCGAGTCCCCCTGTAGGTGGCATACCGTATTCCAAAGCTTCAATGAAGTCTTCATCAATACCTTCAGCTTCGTCATTACCATTTTCACGTTCGGCTGCTTGTGCTTCAAAACGTTCGCGTTGATCGATTGGATCGTTCAACTCAGTAAAGGCGTTTGCGTATTCACCACCAAGAATGAACAATTCAAAACGATCCGTGAAACGATCATCCTTGGGGTTCTTCTTAGCCAATGGTGAAACCGCAACTGGGTGACCATATACAAAAGTAGGTTGTACCAAAGTATCTTCAACAAATGTTTCAAAGAATTCATTAATGATGTGTCCCACAGTCCAGTATGATTCATACTTCACGTGGTGTTCATCAGCTAATGCTTTTGCTTCATCATCTGTCATTGGTTGCCAGAAATCGACACCGGTTTGTTCCTTAATCAAGTCAACCATGTGCTTACGGGCAAATGGCTTGTCTAAGTCCACTTCGGTACCTTGGTAAACTACAACACCATCATCAGTGACAACCTTTGCGGCAGCCTTGAAGATAGCTTCAGTTTCATCCATCACGTCTTCAAAATCCCAGAACGCAGCATATGATTCTAATACTGTAAATTCTGGATTATGCTTAGTGTCCATTCCTTCATTACGGAAGACACGGCCAATTTCGTATACGCGATCCATACCACCAACGATTAAACGCTTCAAGTGTAATTCAAGCGCAATTCGCAAAAACATATCAATGTTCAAGGCGTTATGGTGTGTCTTAAATGGACGTGCTGAGGCTCCACCAGCTTCAGTTTGAAGCATTGGCGTTTCAACTTCAGTGAAGTCTTGCCCATCCAAGTAAGCACGGACAGCAGAAATGATTTTTGAACGCTTTTGGAACTTGTCGAATGATTCTTCATTGGCAATCAAGTCCAAGTAACGTTGACGGTACTTAGTTTCGGTGTCAGTTAAACCGTGGAACTTGTCAGGTAATGGACGCAAAGCTTTAGACAAGTGCGTTAAGTGAGTTGGCTTCACAGTCAATT
The DNA here is from genome assembly GCF_004358325.1 of Periweissella cryptocerci. Taxonomy (NCBI): domain Bacteria; kingdom Bacillati; phylum Bacillota; class Bacilli; order Lactobacillales; family Lactobacillaceae; genus Periweissella; species Periweissella cryptocerci. The sequence goes on from NZ_CP037940.1 coordinate 1,095,742, forward strand.
CACCCATATCAGTCTTAATTACTTCACCTTCGATACCAAGCCAGTCACCAAGATCGGCCTTTTTGAAGATATAGTAGTTTTCTTCACCAACGACATCTTTACGGACATAGATTTGCATCTTGCCAGAACGGTCGCGTAAGTCAGCAAAGCCAACCTTACCCTTACCACGTTTTGACATAATCCGACCAGCCATCTTAACAGTGATGTGCTTTTCTTCAATTTCTTCTTTTTCTAAATCATCGTATTTTGCATGTAATTCGGCTGCAAGTGCAGTCCGTTCAAACTTTTGACCAAATGGATCTAAGCCTTGTTCACGTAAATCGTCCATCTTTTGACGACGGGCGATCATTTGATCATTCATTGTAGGTTCTTGTTGTGCCACGATAATTCCTCTTTTCTGCATTATTCCAATATTACTATGACAAGATATGTCGTAAATTGCAAGCATTCTAGTGATAATTCATCAATAAAATTAAAATCAGCCGGTTACAGTACGCTTTGCGCTTCACGGGCTAACGTCTGCTCCAGAAAATCATCAAATAAATCCGTCATTTCTTGTTGCGTATGGCATTCATTCAGTGCCGCCTTGGTACGCGCCGCCCGTGGAATCCCTTTTAAATAATATGAAGCTTGTGAGCGGAAATCGTAAACGCCAACTTCTTCACCCTTCAAATCAACTAACTTACCTAAATGATTCTTGGCCAACTCAATTTTATCCATGGCAGTCGGTTCCGGTAATAATTCCCCGGTTGCTAAATATTGTTCAGTCCGTTTGAGAAGCCATGGATTGCCTAAAGCTGCACGACCAATCATTGCTGCATCGGCGCCCACTTCTTCAAGCATTCGTTTGGCATCTTCTGGTGATTTGATGTCCCCATTACCAATAAATGGAATCGTCAATTCTTGGGCAACGGCATGTAAGACGTTCCAGTCAGCCTCACCCGTATAACCTTGTTTGCGTGTTCGACCATGCATAGCTACGGCAGCAGCCCCAGCCCGTTCCGCAGCAAGAGCATTTTCAACGGCAAAGACATGCGCATCGTCCCAGCCAATCCGTTGCTTAACCGTCACCGGCTTATCGACGGCGTCAACGACTGCAGCAACCATTTCATAAATTTTATTCGGGTCTAGTAACCACCGGGCACCCGCTTCATTGCGCGTAACTTTGGGTACAGGGCATCCCATATTAATATCAATAATATCGGCATCGGTATTTTGATCAATAAACTTCGCCGCTTCAACTAACCCGGCTTTCGTGCCCCCAAAAATCTGAATACTCATAGGGTGTTCCATTTTATCAATCGTCAACATCGACAACGTTTTTTGATTTTCATGCATCAAGCCTTGATCAGAAATCATTTCACAGACGACTAAGCCCGCCCCAAATTGTTTTGAAATCACCCGAAATGCTGAGTTGGTTACCCCAGCCATTGGTGCCACCACAACTTGATTGGGAATAGTGACATCACCAATTTTCCATTCCATCACAACATACCTATCCTTTTGCTTAGACTACTTTTGGTTCGCTAAAATTTGCTTTAAATCAGCTTCACTGTATTCATACTTATTTTCACAGAATTGGCAGACGACTTGGGCACCGTGGTCTTCATCAATAATTTCCTGCAAATCACTGGCTGGCAATGAAGCCATCCGTTCCGCAAATTTTTCCTTTGAACAATCGCATTCAAACTTAACTGGTACTTTATCAATGAAGTTAACTTGTCCTTCACCAAACAAGAATTCCAAAATGCTTTCTGGCGTGTGCCCATCTAATAACATCTTTGACAGCAATGGCATCTCACCAAGTTTCTTTTCCAATGCTGAAATCGCATCATCTTCAGCGCCTGGCAACAATTGCACTAAGAACCCACCAGCGGCGCCAATCGTAAAGTCAGGATTTACAAAAACTGAAACCCCCACCGCAGAAGGAATTTGTTCTGACTTAGCCAAATAGTACGTGAAATCATCACCAATTTCACCTGAAGACAAAGGTACTTGACCAGTGAAAGGATCACCAAATCCTTGATCCTTAGTAACCGTGATAAACCCATCAGTTCCAACCGCAGCTGCCACGTCAATGTGACCCACTGATTTTGGTTCCAAATTTACGTGTGGATTTTGAATGTAGCCTTTGACAATTCCGTTAGCTGTCCCATCGACAACAATCCCGCCAACTGGGCCACCGCCATCGATTTTTACGGTCATTTCATCATCACCTTTCAAGACTGATGATGCTAATAATAACGTTCCCGTTAAAGTTCGGCCTAACGCAGCTGACGCAGATGCCCACGTATCATGCCGTTTTTGGGCTTCGGCAACGAGATTGGTCGTAGTTACTGCGTAGGCACGGAAATTACCGTCTTCCGTGACACTTTTAATTAAATAATCTTCCATAATTGGCCTCTTCCGATTCTATATTCTGTGTACAAGTATATCAAATTTAAGTTTGATATTACGAAACAAACTTCAGTTTTCCGATATTAACCCGTATAGATTACGATAAAAGGCTAAAATTTTTCTAGCGTGGAATTTGGATATGTGTCTCAGATTGATTCCCACTGCGAGGCTGGAACCAGTCTGGACACCGTGATGGAAGACAAGCATTTGAAGCCACAGTGCGGTCTTCAAATGTTTTGCGAGCTTTGGTTTCCGCTAACGCGGCATCTTCACAAATCCATAATCAGTAACGAAACCCGTTACTGATTATGCCATCACGGTGCGAGCTAAAGTCCAGCCTGGTTCCAGCCTCTTCGTTAGTTTGCGTAGATATTCTGACTAGTAATATGCCGTAATCCTTGTCGTTACAAGTTTAGCGGTAATCAATAGTTCAACGCTTATCTAGCGGAGTGACTGAAAATCACATTGTGGCCACCAGGCTTTACACCGAAATGGGACGTGACACCACGTGTCGGGTTTGTCGCTGAGGGTAGAGCCGAGCGGACCTTATTTGTCCAGCGTAGCTACAAATGTGAGCAGTCTTTTTGCTTTAGCATTAGACTGCCAGCTATCCCGAATTGCCCAAGACAGACATTCAGCCTGGAAGGCTAATCTAATCGGGTTTTGATTAGATTCAGTTGTTTGTTGAAAACAAACTGCTGGAATGTTTTGCGTTGCCGTACCTCAGGCATAAGCACGTGGCTTGGGCATGTGCTTCCATTTCGGTGCACAATGTGATTTTCAGTCACGCAGTGGCATCATACATCTCATCACATTTTATAAATTCCACGTCAGACGAAATAGGACCCATAAAAAAATAGTTCGATTTCGCCTTATCGGAATAAGAGCGAAATCGAACTATTTGGCATGGCACAAATGGCTAAAACCAGTTGTCCCATCTTTATTAACTATTTAGTTATGCCTGTTCTAACTTGAAAGACTTGTGGTTAAGCTTGTGGTTCATCGTTAGAATCAGAAGCTTGTGATTCAGTTGGTGCATCACTTGATGGTGTATCAGGTGTTGCAGTTTCTGAATCAACAGTTTCTTCACCGTCAGTTTGGGCGTATTCAGCTGCTTGTTGGGCATCCTTTTCGGCAAACTTGGCTTTGGCTTCTTCAAAAGTTGAAGCCTTAGCTTCTTCGGCAGCTTCCTTCGCTAAGAAATCAGCTGGCATTTGACCATTTTCAAACAAGCTCTTGATTTCCTTAGCATCAAGCGTTTCGTACTTGAGCAAGGCTTCAGCAATTGCTTTGTGTTGATCACGGTGTGTTTCAATGATTTCCTTGGCTTGCGTGCCGTAAAGCCTTCCGTAGAGATGCGACGAACTTCTTCGTCAATCAATTGGGAAGTTGCTTGTGAGAATGGTGCATTACCACCATATTGTTCACCAGCAAACATTGCGCCACCACCTTCAAGTTGAACCATACCCAACTTGTCAGACATCCCGTATTGCGTAACCATGGCACGTGCAATACCAGTTGCTTGTTGGAAGTCATTTGAAGCTCCCGATGATTGTTGGTTGAAGATAATTTCTTCAGCCGCGCGACCACCCATCAAACCAGCGATTTGATCCATGGCGTCATCCTTGTTCAACAACATTTGATCTTCCTTAGGCAAGACAATGGCGTAACCGCCGGCGCGTCCACGTGGCACAATCGTTACCTTGTGAACGACACGCGCATTACTTAACACCATCCCAACAAGGGCGTGACCAGCTTCGTGGTACGCAACTGTTTCACGTTCGTGGGTTGAGATAACGCGATTCTTCTTAGCAGGACCAGCAATCACCCGATCTTCAGCTTCATCAAGATCAGAAGCATCAATCGTCTTCTTGTTACGACGAGCAGCTAATAAGGCGGCTTCGTTCAACAAGTTTTCAAGGTCAGCACCAACGAACCCAGGGGTTTGTTGGGCAATCACAGCCAAGTCAACATCATCTGCTAATGGCTTGTTCTTAGCGTGAACCTTCAAGATTGCTTCACGGCCCTTAACATCAGGTGCACCAACAAGAATCTTCCGGTCAAAACGACCTGGACGCAGCAAAGCTGGATCCAAGACATCGGCCCGGTTGGTAGCAGCCATCACGATAACTGATTCTGAATCGGCGAACCCATCCATTTCAATCAACATTTGGTTAAGTGTTTGTTCACGTTCATCGTTACCGCCACCCATTCCTGAGCCACGCTTACGACCAATGGCATCAATTTCATCAATGAAGATGATTGATGGTGCCGTCTTCTTAGCATTTTCAAACAGATCACGGACACGTGAGGCACCAACCCCAACGAACATTTCCACGAAGTCTGAACCAGAAATTGAGTAGAACGGTACACCGGCTTCACCGGCAACGGCTTTGGCAAGCAAAGTCTTACCAGTACCTGGAGGCCCTTCGAGCAAGACACCCGATGGAATTCGTGCGCCTAGTCCCAAGAACTTCTTAGGGTCCTTCAAGAAATCAACAACTTCAACCAGTTCTTGTTTTTCTTCTTCGGCACCCGCAACATCAGAGAAACGAATCTTATTAGACTTAGGATCAGCTGGCTTGGCTTTGGACTTACCAAAGTTCATTACGCCGCCTTTACCACCGCCACCACCTTGTCCAGCTTGACTCATCATCAAGTAGAACAAACCGATTAAGATAATCATTGGTACAATCGTAATCAAAATATTACTCAAGATACCAGATGATTGGGCTTTAACCGTTTCTTGGGCTTTGCCGTCTTTAGCAGCCTGATGAATGTCTTTGATAACTGGATCATTACCTAAGACTGTGGTTGTAAAGTTAGTATATTTTTGCGACTTAGTACCACCAAAAATCGAAGGCGTTTTGCTTTTAACTTCAATCGCCTTCTTGTAACTACCGGTAACCTTGTAGACCCCGTTAGTTGGTTGGATTTCGTACTTTTTCACGGCACCTTTTTGTAACTGCGTCGTGAATTTTGTTGCATTAATTTCTTGTGTAGCATTTTGTCCTTCGCCACCGGTAAAAAATGTAATTATCCCGATAACAGCGAAGAAGATAATGATATATAAGAAAGAATTGCGGAATATACCATTATTCCGTCGATTATTCATATTTGCCCTCCTCGGTTAGAGCTTTATTTTTAAACTTTATGGCTAGTAATATACCACACTTGACTAATCTTGACTATTCAATGTTGCAGTATCTTCTGAAGTATAGATTTCAGGCTTCAAAACACCCACGTATGGTAAGTTGCGGTAAAGCTCCTTGTAATCAAGCCCATAGCCGACTACGAAAGCTTTAGGCACATCAAAACCGATGTAGTCAACGTTGGCTTCAACGACACGGCCTTCTTTTTTGTCTAACAAACTAGCGACCTTAACTGACTTAGCGCCACGTTCCATCAACAAGTCGATCATGAACTTCAACGTCCGACCAGTATCAACGATATCTTCCATAATAATGATATCACGGCCGTTAACGTCGGTATTCAAATCCGTGCGCAACATAATTTCACCAGCTGAGGCAACCCCACCGTGGTAACTAGAAACATCGATGAATTCAACTTCAGCGTATGAATCCATTTCCTTCATTACGTCAACTGTCCACAAAATTGCACCCTTCAAAACGGAAAGGATAATGGGGGTCTTATCAGCGTAATCAGTTGCCAATTGTGTACCAACACGGTGAGCTGCTTCCTTGATATCTTCAACGCTGTACAAAACGCGTTCAATGTCGTTGTTCATAGTCATCTGACAAATTCTCCTTCTTAGTTACACTTCCAAAATATGCCATTACGGCTCTTGTTTGTTTGCTGGAATATATTTTAAACGATAGTTAGTTGGTGTATCCTGCCATGCTTGTTTGTACGGTAATACCCACAAAACTGCTTGTTGCTGCGTTACTACTAGCGGAATCGCATCACGCAAATACTGTGGAACTTTCGCATCAATCAAAACTTGTTTCACTTTTTGATGCCCATTTTGAATTGCTAGACGATCACCGGCTTGGCGACCGCGAATCAGCAATGGTAATTGTTCATCGCGAAGGTACACGTCAAGATGTTGCACGCTATCTGGTAATTCCGGTTCATCATTTGTAATTAAATCCATGGCAAATTTGCTTCCATCAGAAAGTAAATACCACTCCTTCAATGTTACCATAATTTGCCCAAATTGTTCGGAACTAATTTCCGAACTTTGTAATTGATGAATATTTAGTTGCTGATAATTTTTGACAACTTGTAAATTGGCATTCAATTGCACCATTCCCGTCGGTTTTTTGGCATTATCGAACAACTGCTGAAGCTGGTCTAATTGATTTTGTTTAATACTTACTGCGGGTATTTCTTGTTTCAACCATGCTTGGGCAACTGTTTGGAACCATGTTTTGGGAACTTGTCGCCAATCATTATCTTTTTTTAACTGGTCTAAGTAGATTTGTGTTTGGCCGGCCAGCAATTTGTCCATTGCCGTTAATTGTTGTGCATAGTTGGCCAAATGTTCGACCGTGCGGGGATTTTCTGCGACTAATGCCGGTAAAATTTGGTGGCGGTAGCGATTGCGGGCAAACTGCAAATCCTGATTGCTCTCATCTTCCATCCACTCAAGATGATGCTCCTGTGCATATGTGATTAAGTCTGCTTTAGTTATGTTTAGCAGTGGGCGCACAACCTGAACGTGCGCATTAAGTGGGCGCTGCCACGCAATACCGGTTAATTGTTGCCAATCCCCGCCCCGCGTTAATTTCATCAGCAGTGTTTCAGCTTGATCATTTGCATGGTGGGCCGTTAGAACTTTGGTAGCACCATACTGATCAGCCACTTGCGCAAAGAACGCATACCGAAAATCCCGGCCAGCCAATTCAATACCTTGCTGCGGCTGTTGTGCTTTGGACCATTTCTTTGTAACAAATTCAAAGCCATACTGCTGAGCGACTTGCTGAACAAATTGCGCTTCCTCGGCACCCCTAGGTCGTAATTGGTGATCAACGTGCGCCACAATCACTTTAGGTTGTGGTTGTAACCGCGACAAGAGCCGTAGCAGTACTTGAGAGTCGACACCAGCCGAGGCAGCGACTACCAAAGTATCGCTGGCGCTAAACAATTGCTGCGCACTAATATTCTGTTTTAATTGTTGTAACACCATCGCTTACGTCCTTAACGTGTGGCTTAACCACTGATATTTAGCAGTTGCACCACACTTCTTATACAACAAAAGCCACGGTTCCCCGCAGCTCTAGTCATTTATTATTTGTCTGAATTTGGATCTGAATTTGGCAAGTTATACACCACTTCGCCTTTTTTCGTGTACATGTATTTGTCACGGATTAATTCTTGTAAGTAGTTATCGTCGTGGAGTAAATCCACTTGTTTTTGTAGCGTTTGATTCGTGGCTTTGGCTTTCACCACGCCACTATTAATAGTCGCAATCTGTTGATTAACTTCATGCAAACGAATCAGCTTGTAACCAACACTAAACAAACATATTAGTAACACCGCAACCGTCACTAAACGAATATTGCGGCGCCGCCGATAGTGAATTCGCCGATAGTAAGCTTCTCGATTACTATTAGCACCAGCTGCGTTCCGCACGGATTTTGCATAATTTGAATTTAATTTGATATCCATCCGTGTGCTCCTTCAACCTATCATCGTCCGCGAAGAACTTGTTTATTGTTGCAATCAACTACTAAATCAATACTCACATTCTATCACGATTCGGCATTAAAATCTTGTTCGTAATCTTCTTTTAATACTTCGTAAAGCTTCTCAGCATCTTCTTTTTTTGTCGTTTCTAATAACGCTAAGACACGCACCGTCAATGTTTTGTTCCCAAAATGAATTTCCAACTCATCGTTAGTCATCAAATTTGTTGATGACTTGGCCTTCTTACCATTAACTAAAATCCGACCTTGATCAGAAATTTCTTTTGCGACACTCCGACGTTTGATGATTCGTGAAACTTTTAAAAATTTATCTAAACGCATTATCTTTCCTCACTTCTATTTGCGTGTCAAAAGGGCTACTAAACGTTCCCCTTTTGGCAACATTAATAATTCATTTTCAGCAAGCATGTGCCATTTTACCGTTAAAATTAACATACTAGCCACGCCAACAAGCATCCCGACAATAATCGTTATCACCGTTAACCCCCGGCCAGTACCATATAAGTACTCAAGCCCATGTGCTATAAGTATAACAAATATTGCCATAATAAGCAGACTCGCAGTTAATTGACCAATAAATTTTTTACCAAATAGATTTTGGCGTAAGCTTGGTTGAAGTTGCAACCAAATGACAATGACCATCAAAACTAACGCCACCACCGTCGCCCAGCTCGCACCCATCAGCCCAAAGCTTCGCAACCACCACACATTTAAGAGGGCTTTACTAAGCAGTGCCACTACAATTCCGGCGACTAATACTTGGTAGCGGTCGATACTCTGGAGGACACTTGCTAACATCATAACAAACGACATCGCAATCACACTGACCATGTACACGCTTAACACTTGGCTATAATCCCGTGACCCAAATAACAACTGATTAATTTGGGGCATTAGCGCAATTAAGCCCACTGTAGCCGCGCTCGCAAGCCATAAGCTTAATCGGAGCAAAGTTTGAATCATCGCTTGCATTTGCGCAATTTTTGCTTGTAAGAAAGCTTGGCGTAAATTAGGCAATAGCGACGTTCCAAACCCTGTGGCAACCACTAAACCTAATTGTACCAATGGCTGCGCGCGATCATAGATTCCTTTAGCATTCTTGGCTGCCAGCGAACTCATACCAAACTGAGTTAATCCATGTTTAACAGTAAATGAATCAATCAGTTGTAGCATGATTAATAGCGCCGCCACTGCACTAATCAGCATCCCTTCCGTCCAGAGACGTGGCCACAGGCGCACCTTTTGAACTGCCGGTGTACTTGGTTGCTGTAAGTACGTGTGCGTAGTTTTTACGAAAAACAAACTCGCGACAATTCCAGCAATTGGTGCCGATGCCATCGCCCACATTCCCATGAAGTACACGTTCCAATGTTGGCGCATCGCCAAGTATGCCACAACGATAATAATCACCACACGGACAACTTGTTCGCTAACTTGGGATAATGCCGTTGGTACCATATTCATTTGTCCCTGAGCTAGCCCGCGGCCAACCGACAAGATTGGTAAACACAAAAACATCCAACTAACGGAACGTAAAATAGGCGCTAATTGCCCATCCCCCATACCATTAGCCATGATACCACTCGTCAAATAAACCAGCGCAAACAATCCAACACCTAGAATTGTCAGACCTTTAAATAACCGCCTAGCGACAGCTTGTTGTTCAGCAATGGTTGGTTGTTCAGCGACAATCTTTGAAATAAAGACTGGTAACCCATTGAGGGCAAATGTCATCCCGATACCATAAATTGGGTAAACTTGTTGGTAAACGTAAAACCCCGTATTTCCAACGAAATTTTCTAACGGCACCCGATAAACAGCACTCAATACTTTCGCAATTAAGGCTGCTAATGACAGCAAGACAGCCCCTTGCAGGACGCTTTGCTTATTTTTCATTGGCCACCTCAGGTTGAGCAATCCCGTTTTGGAGTTTTGCTAGTAACAATTCCAATTCATTCAACCAAACTTCTTGATCCATCGTTGGTTGAATCACCAATTTAATTTCAATTTTATTCGGTTCTGCCACGACAAATTTTGAACTCAACTTGCCGGCACTGACAGTATCGAATATTTCTGGGCCACCAATTTTGCTGACTCCTTGTTTGCCAATCGTGACAAAAATAAAGCTACCATCACGCTTAATTTTTTCGACTAATGCATGGTCAGCGGCAACCTTCATCCGACTCAAGCGTAAGAGGTTCTTGACTTGATCAGGGTATTCCCCAAATCGATCCAATAAATCATCTTCAACTTCTTCAAATTGTGGGTCAGTTTCAGATTGGCGAATCCGTTTATATAATTCAATTTTTTGTGCTTGATCATTAACATACTCGTTTGGCAAGTATGCTTCCAAGCCCAAATCAACCTCTGCATCAGTCTTATTAGTTTGCTTATCACCACGTTTGGCGGCGACGGCATCATTTAACATTTGCGTATAGAGATCATAACCGACTGAATCGATGAAGCCGGATTGTTTTGAGCCCAGCAAATTCCCAGCGCCACGAATTGAAAGGTCCCGCATGGCAATTTTGAACCCGGAACCTAATTCCGTGAAATCACGAATTGCTTCCAAGCGTTTTTCACTCTCTTCATTCAAAACACGATTTTGTGGATACGTAAAGTACGCATAGGCAACCCGTGATGACCGGCCAACCCGACCACGTAATTGGTACAGCTGTGCTAGTCCCATGTGATCGGCATTTTCAATCACTAATGTATTAGCATTGGGAATATCAACCCCGGTTTCAATAATAGTTGTTGAAACTAACACATCGTATTCGCCGTTGATGAAATCATAGATAATTCCTTCAAGTTGCGACTCACTCATCTGCCCGTGCGCATAAGCAATCCGCGCATCAGGGACAAGTGTGTTCAAATACGCTGAAACTTTTTCGATATCATTAACTCGATTATGCAGATAAAAAATCTGCCCATCACGGCTCATTTCCCGTTCAATCGCATCCGCAATGACTGCGCCGCTTTGTTCCATTACGTAAGTTTGAATTGGATAACGGTTTGATGGTGGAGTTTCAATCACTGACAAATCCCGGACACCGAGCATCGACATGTGCAAAGTCCGGGGAATTGGCGTCGCCGTCAAGGTTAAGACATCGACGTTCGTTTTCAATTCCTTCAACCGTTCCTTGTGTTTAACCCCAAAACGTTGTTCCTCATCAATAATTAGTAAGCCGATATCAGCAAACTCGACGTCTTTTGACAAGACCCGGTGTGTACCCACGACCATATCAAGTTCATGATTTTTAAGTTTTGCGAGCGTTACTTTGATTTGTTTTGCCGTTTGGAAACGTGACAGCAAGCCTACTCGAACCCCAAATTCTTCAAAACGACTTTGCATCGATTCATAGTGTTGCTGCGCCAAAATGGTTGTTGGCACTAAAATCGCAACTTGTTTATCATCCAAGAACGCTTTGTACGCTGCCCGAAATGCGACTTCGGTTTTCCCAAAACCAACATCCCCAACTAACAAACGGTCCATTGGGCGATTACGTTCCATATCGCGGAAAATTTCTTCGGTCGAGCGTAATTGGTCCGCCGTTTCCGTATATGGGAAGGCGTCTTCAAACTTCTGGATTTCAGCCGTATGTGGTTCAAACGCAAACCCACGGGCGGCTTCTCGTTCCGCGTAGAGCTTAATTAAATCATCCGCAATATCTTCAATCTGTGCGGTAACTTTACGCTTAGTTTTCGCCCAATCACTACCACCCAGTTTATTAATTTTAGGTGTCTTATCTTCGGCGCCAGTGTACTTTTGTACTAAATTTAGTTGTGACACTGGTATAAAAATTTTGGCATCTTTTTGGTAAACAATCGTAATGTAATCTTGGTGCACGCCGTGAACTTCCAGCGTTTGCATCCCTTCGTACACTCCAATCCCGTGGTTCACGTGGACAACATAATCGCCCACCTTCAAATCTGAATAGCTTTTGATTCGTTCCGCATTCGCTAATGTTTGCCGCTTAGGTGCCTTCTTGCGCACTTTAGTAAACATTTCAGCTTCGGTAATTACCGCCAACCGGGCTCCTTGCACTTCAAAACCATTTGCCAATTGGCCATCAATTAACTGGACTTGTTGTTCGGTAATTGTCTCTGGTGTGCCAATGACTGCGGTGATTTCAAAGTCTTGAAGCGTAGCCGCAACTTGGGCTAACCGCTCTTGCCCGTTAACCATAATGACTACTGAATACTGTTGGCGTTGCCAGCGTTCCATTTCCGTCTTCAGCAGTGGCATTTGTCCGAAGAACTGTTGCATTGGTCGCGTATTAATTTGCACTAAATTGGATAACTTTAAGTTACCGATGCCTTTTTGAAATTGCGCAATTAAGATTTGAGCTTGCTCATGATTATGGACAATATCAAGCAAGCGGTGTCCAAATTCCATGTCTGGTAAAATGGCGTCTTTGGCAAGTTGTTCGGCAACCCACTGCCCTTCAGTTTCTAAAATTTTCTGTTCAGTATCTTGAATCCGGGTTAAATCATCAAATAACAACATGCCATCCGCCGCTAAATAATCAGCAACTGAGGCAACGTGGTCATAAAATGACTTTAAATAAAGGACTAACTCGGCATTCCGTTCGCCAGGTCGATCACTCAACAATGCTTCAAAATGATCGGTTAAATGTTTTTTATGCGCTCCTTGGAGGCTTTGCCGGACGGTACTCATGGCGTTATCAAGTTTTTGTAAGCCAGTGGTAAACGTTGCTTGATCAATCACAAAATCGGTCACTGGCAATAGATCTATTTCTTCAATGCTTGCGAGTGAGCGTTGATTAGCGACATCAAAGAAGCGCATTGAATCAATTTCAGTATCAAAAAAATCAATCCGAATGGGATTATCCAGCTCAAATGGATAGATATCGACAATCGAACCCCGAATTGCAAAATCACCTGGTTTTTCGACTAATGGTTGGTGGACATAACCCATCACAGCTAATTGTGCTTGCAGCTCTGTCATTTCGAATTCGTTATTAAATGACAAATGTAAACGAGCCGCATTAAAGACTTGCGCCGGTACTAAAAACTTTCTGAGCCCGGCAACTGCTGTCACAACAATGGTTGGTTGCTCACCTTGCATCGCATGTAATGCTTGAATACGGGCGGCTTTAGCATCTGGTGAAGACGTGGCAATTTCGACCGCGATATTATCTTCGGCAGGAAAACTAAAGACGATTTCATCACCTAGACGACTCGTTAAATCTTCAACCAATTGATCGGCGTGATACTGTGTGTCAGTCACAATCAATTGGCTTTGCTTAGTTTCTTGAAATAACGCACTGTAATAGAGCGTGCGCGCTGAGCCATTCAATCCGGTCACTAGTTGGCGCGAATTTGGTGCCGCATGTTCTTGGACATTTTGGAACTCCAAGGTTGCGGTAATTAAATTTTCAAGTTGCATCATAACTCCTTCTATCCGAAATTATTTAAGGCTATCCTCTTCAACACAGTGTGTTTATCGGCAATTACAACCATGCTTAGTTGAACTTATTCATCGTTGCTTGGAAGTCGTCATTTTCAACCCAATCTTCAATCATTTGCATGGCTAAAATGACCCCATCATTTAGTGGCTTTTGTTGGTCTTTACTAAATTTTCCGAGTACATAATCAACTACCGCATTTTGGTTGTGGGCTGGGTGATCAATCCCAAATTTAAGCCGTTTGAATTTTTCTTCACCGGTGTGGGCGATAATACTCTTCAAACCATTATGTCCACCAGCTGAGCCTTTAGCCCGTAATCGTAACGCACCCATGGGGCGATCCATATCATCATGAACAACAATGACATCATCAATATCAATGTCATAATAATCCATCAATGGCCGGACAGCACGCCCAGAATCGTTCATGTATGTCGTTGGTTCAACCAGCAACACTTTTTCTGTGCCAATTGTCGTTTGCGCAATCATGGCTTCTTGCTTAGATTTTTTTAAAGAAACCCCAAGTTCCTTAGCTAAGGCATCCACGACGATAAAACCGACATTATGCCGTGTCCCCGCGTATTTAGGTCCAATGTTTCCCAATCCCACAATCATCTTCATCGTTTTCTTGCCTCTTTCATCACTTGTTGTACGCACAAAATGGGCTGAAAAAATGTTTTCAACCCAGTTTTGTTCAATTGTTATATATAATTATCTGTCAATTATACCATGTTCAGCAGCAAAGCATTCTAGTTTTACTCTAAATCTGGCTTCCCCACACTTTTCTAGTGTCAGCGCGGATTACACCATACGCCCCACCACATAATTCACAAACCTAAAATACACCGATGCTTCTTTGAAATCGTTCTCACCAAAAATACATATTTACTTACTATTCTTAACAAAAATACCGCAATCGGTCTAGGCTAACTCGGAAATTTATGATAATATGGTTTAATATCTTAGAAAACTCTCATTGGAGGCGTACTTGTGGACATATCTATTATCAAAACAAAAAAAGACATCACGATTGTCCATGAGGATACCACCGTTGGCGAAGCGTTGGAAATTTTTGAGCGCTCAAATTTCCGGGCCATTCCTATTTTGGACAGTACGGATCAATTATTCCGTGGCAATATTTATAAAATGCACATTTACCGCCACATGTCCGAAAACGGTGATATGAACCTACCAGTTACCGCGTTAATGCGTAACTCAACTAAATACATCAATATCAATTCCGAATTTTATCAAATTTTCTTTGCGATTGCTGACTTACCTTACATTGCAGTCCTTGACCACGAAAACCACTTTTTCGGGATTTTAACCCACACCAACTTGATGCGCGTTTTATCATCTAACTGGAACGTTGATAAAGGCTCTTACGTGTTAACCGTACGCACGGCTGGCCAACGTGGCGACTTACAAACCACATCCAAAATAATTTCAAAGTATACTGATATTCAAGCGGCCATGACGTTTGGTTCATCCTTAAATGGCAACTTTGATGATATCTTGTATACATTGCCCCTCGACGTCGAAAATGATTTATTACAAAAAATCATCCGCGCCCTGCAACGTAAAGGCTACCCAGTCGTTGAAATCGAAAACTTACATCAAACTCGCAAATAATCAAATAAGCGTGATTTCTACCTTACTACTAGGAGAAATCACGCTTATTTTTCAGGCTGGCCGATTTATTTCTCAGCCTCTTTTCTAGGGAGGACTTTTTATTCCCCATCCCTTACTGCTATACTAGATTCAATAACTGTTTAGATTAGACATAGGAGTACATCAATGGCGAAGAAAGCTGCACGTTTAGCCGCAATGACCCAATATGTGAACCACCACGGCGTGTTTCATATTGCGGATTTAATGCGCGAATTTGACATCTCACGCAGTACCGCTTTACGTAGCGTTGCCGAGTTACAAGCGCAAGGGCTGCCCATCACTAGTGAACTTGGGGCAAACGGCGGCTATCGCGTAGCTTCCGACCAAATGCTCCCACCAACGCAGTTCACGCTTTCTCAAGTTAAAGCTTTATACCTTGCGCTTTGGCATGCGACGCAACTAAACCAGCCATTTCAAGCGAGCCGTGAAACTTTAATGCGTCAGCTAGCAGATTTACTAGTCTTACCGCAACAACAAAATTTATTAGAGTTACAAGCTTTAACTAGTACTACGACCGATTCACTGGTTGTGCCCGAGTCCGTGAACCCTGAACTAATAACTTTACAAACAATGCTCGAATTAGCCCTGCAAGACCACGTTATGAGCTTTACTTATCAATTGGGTGAACCTAATACTAGCGAAACACGCCATGTCGCGGTAACTAAGTTCTACCAAGTCAGTGGGCACTGGTTTTTAGACGCCTATGATTTTGATCGTTCTGATACCCGCACTTTCCGTGTTAGCGCAATCGTTGAACCGCTCGCCATGCCCATTGCCGATTATGCCAACGGACAAGCCAGTGACTTCGCTATTCCAGCAACACCCCAACAGGCTCTTCCAAATGTCACACTGACTTTAACCGGCCGTTCGTTGCAAAAATACTATCGCTTCCATCTCCCCCAATTACAAATCATCAATAAATCAGCGACCCGATTAGTAGTTGGGACAATCTTAGTCCTAGATGACGCAGTGGGTTTGCGCGAATTTGCCGAATGGGTGCTTTACCTCGGTGATGACATCCATCTCGACGGTCCGTCTGAATTGATTAGTATCATGCAAGCCAAGCTCGATAACTTAACATAGCAAAGCAAAAAGCGGCTCTATTGTGGGCTGAAGTTCGTTAAAAACCAACTGCGCCACTGAAATAACACACAAGTCCAATCGATCAGTAATTCGTTGGGATCCAGATTCAACCAAATCGATTATCACTAATTTTGTGATATGCCCTAACTAGTGTCTAAGGTATATTCCGTGATGCGTGAGTACTCTTAAACAAAAGCGCAGAAATGAGAATCCCACGTCAGACGGAATAGACCCAAAAAAGCTCACTTTCCACCTTATTTTGGTAGAAAGTGAGCTTTTTTTCTTTTTATTCTAGCCAATGATCGGTAACTATTTTCCGCTAAAGCTTTAGCAGACTGTTGTAGCACATATTTCCGCTGAGGATAAGATGAGGACTCTTAGGAATTTATTCCTTAGAGTCCCAGCTTATCCGAACCTCACAAGACCGACCACAGTTTGGCTTGTGAGGTTGCTTCCAGCGTGGTGCGCCAAGCAATTTCCAGACACGAAGTGGCCAAGTGTATTCAATCCCACTTCAGACAAGATACAGAAACGCAATTAGCCTTCGTTTGTGGTGTCTTCTTTTTCAGTTTCTTCAAGAAAAGCTGCTAACCCCGCTTGATCAATCCGACCATCAAGTACCATGCCGACTCCGGCCAAGAAGTTCATGCCAGTTTGCACTCCGTTATAAAATGCTTGGGCTTCCTTGTCTTGACTTTGGTCATTGAAAGCCTTGGTGTAAGCTTTTTGGTAATCACCCAAGCGACCAATTACGTATGAAAGTGTCTTACCACGCTTCAATTCGGTTGCTAATTGATCAATTTGTTCTTGTAAATCATCGTCAATTTCATCGACTGGGGCACCATTTGCAAAGCCAAGAAAGGCTGTTGCAATTGACTTAGCTTCTGCTTCATCAAGTTTTGAGTAGTTCCGTACGTGTTGTTTCATGTTAATAATTCCCTTTCATCGGTTCACATGTTTTGCGTAACCCATTCGTTTCAATTAATTATTGTAACTTATTTTTGCGCTAAACTGTGCGCACGTTCAATTATTGGACCAAGATATTGGCCGGTATATGAACTTGTGACTTGGGCGATTTCTTCTGGCGTTCCAGTTGCAACAACCATACCACCACCAGCACCACCTTCTGGTCCCATATCAATAATGTGGTCAGCCGACTTAATCACATCCAGATTATGTTCAATAACTAAGACCGTGTTACCAGCTTCCACCAAGCGTTCCAAGACATCGAGCAACCGGGCAATATCGTCCGTGTGCAACCCCGTCGTTGGTTCATCCAAAATGTAGAAATTCTTACCCGATGATTTCTTGTGGAGTTCTGAAGCTAGCTTCATCCGTTGTGCTTCCCCACCAGATAAGGTTGTGGCACTTTGACCAAGCGCAACATAGCCTAAACCAACATCAGCAATGGTTTGGAGTTTCCGCCGAATCTTTGGAATAGGTTCAAAGAAAACCAATGCTTCTTCAATTTTCATGTCCAAGATTTCGGCAATATTCTTACCCTTGTACGTAACTTCCAATGTTTCTGAATTGTACCGAGCGCCATGACAAACCTCGCATGGAACATACACATCTGGCAAGAAATTCATTTCAATCTTGATAATTCCATCACCATGACACGCTTCACATCGGCCACCCTTCACATTGAAAGAGAAACGTCCTTTTTGATAACCGCGCATCTTGGCCTCATTGGTTTGTGCAAATAATCCCCGAATATCATCGAAAACACCCGTATAGGTAGCGGGATTCGACCGTGGTGTTCGGCCGATTGCGGATTGATCAATATCAACAATTTTTTCAATGTCTTCGTAACCGGTAATCGTTTTGTACTTACCCGGTTTCTCAGAATTACGGTTAATTTTTTGTTTCAAGGCACGCTTCAAGATTGAGTTAACCAAAGTTGATTTACCAGATCCTGATACCCCACTCACTGCAATAAACTCGCCAAGCGGGAATGAAACGGTCACATTTTTCAAATTATTTTCCGTTGCACCAGTAATTTTAACTGCCTTACCATTACCATCACGGCGTAACTCAGGAACTGGAATAAATTTCTTACCGGCTAAGTACTGACCAGTTAATGACTTCCGTGATTTTTCAACTTGCTTCGGTGTACCAGCAGCCATCACTTCACCACCGTGTTCACCGGCCCCAGGGCCAATATCAATCAGATAATCAGCTGCCCGCATCGTATCTTCATCGTGTTCGACAACAATCAAAGTGTTACCTAAATCACGCATTTTCTTTAACGAAGCAATCAAGCGATCATTATCGCGTTGGTGCAACCCAATTGATGGTTCATCAAGAATATAGAGTACTCCTGATAAATTTGAACCAATTTGCGTGGCTAGTCGAATTCGTTGCGCTTCCCCACCTGACAAAGTTCGTGCTGAACGAGCTAGCGTCAAGTAATCTAAGCCAACATTTTCCAAGAAACTCAAGCGATCAATGATTTCTTTAATAATTGGGGCGGCAATCGTTGTGTCTTGTTCACCCAAAGCAATCCCTTGGAAGAATGGTAATTCATCCACAACTGGTAATTCTGAGATTTCGGCGATGTGCTTACCACCAACTTTGACTGACAACGCAGCGTCGTTTAGGCGGTAACCCTTACATGCGGTACAAGTTAATTCCGTCATGTATTGTTGCATTTGATCGCGGGTGAAATCCGAATTAGTTTCATGATAACGGCGTTGAATATTGTTCATAACCCCTTCAAATGGTGTATCAACATCGCGGACACCACCGAAATCATTTTGGTAATGGAAGTGGAAATTTTTGTCCCCAGAACCATACAAGACGAGTTGTTTTTGGGCGTCGCTGAGTTCAACATACGGAACGTCCATTGGAATAGCGTATTGCGTTGCAAATTGTTCCAGCATCGTTGGGTAGTACTGTGAGCTAATTGGGCTCCACGCAGCTAAGGCGCCTTCTGCCAAGGTCAACGTTGGGTCAGGAATCACCAAATCTTCATCGACTTCTAACTTTACCCCAAGTCCTTCACAAACTGGACAGGCTCCCAATGGAGCATTAAATGAAAAGAGCCGTGGTTCGAGTTTCCCCACCCCGAAGTCTTTTAACGCCCCCGTATAGTGGTCAGAAAAAGTCGTTTCGTGCCCTTTAATCACATCGACGGTAATTAAACCATCGGCCAAATGCATCGCAGATTCCACGGAATCGAACAACCGTGACCGGACGCCATCTTTTAATACAATCCGGTCCACCACAATATCAATATCATGATACTTGTTACTATCCAGATTATGTTCGGCTTCTAAGTCTTGTAGTTCGCCGTCAATTCGAACCCGCACAAACCCTTCCTTCCGAATTTTATCGAAAACTGATTTGTGAGTTCCGCGTTGATGCCGTAAAATTGGTGCCAAAATTTGCATCCGGGTACCTTCAGCTAATTCTGCCGAAATATGATTCACAATTTGTTCCACTGATGGAAGCGTAATAATACCATCATCAGCTTGTTCCGGTTTACCCACGCGCGCCCAGAGTAACCGAAAATAGTCATTAATTTCGGTCACTGTGCCGACAGTTGAGCGTGGATTTTTTGATGTTGTTTTTTGGTCAATTGAGATTGCGGGACTTAAGCCGTCGATTGAATCAACGTCAGGCTTATCCATTTGCCCTAAAAATTGACGGGCATATGCCGACAAGCTTTCAACGTAACGCCGTTGACCTTCGGCATACAACGTATCAAAAGCCAATGATGACTTACCGGAACCTGAAAGTCCCGTCACCACAACTAGTTTGTCACGAGGAATCGTGACATCAATATTTTTTAAATTATGCGCCCGCGCGCCATGAATCACGATTTTATCGTTTGCCATAAACTTTCCTCTTTTGGTTTCTTATACATTATTTGCATTGCGCTACAGATTAGCTGTCGTTTTGAGTTCCATGATCGTATCACGTAATGTGGCAGCTTCTTCAAAGTCCAAGCGTTTAGCAGCGGATTTCATTTGTTCTTCTAAGTTAGCAAGCATAATCTTTTGATCTGCTTTATTCATATCGCGGAATTCAACTTCCGTGAAGCTCGTGCCTTCCTTATCGCCGTCTGCGACTTCATGACTGATTGCGATTAACCCGCGAATTTCTTTCTTAATCGTGGTTGGCGTGATGCCATGTTCCTCATTGTAAGCGATTTGAATATCACGCCGCCGTTGGGTTTCATCCATCGCCCGTTGCATTGAGCCAGTGACTTTATCAGCATATAAAATAACATGCCCATTGGAATTCCGCGCAGCCCGGCCAATTGTTTGAATTAGTGACCGTTCGTTACGCAAGAAGCCTTCCTTATCCGCATCCAAAATCGCAATCAAGGAAACTTCCGGCACATCAATCCCTTCACGGAGCAAATTAATCCCAATCAAGACGTCAAATTTACCGAGCCGTAAATCGCGAATAATTTCCCCACGTTCAAGCGTCTTAATATCTGAGTGCAGATATTTAACTTTAATCCCTAAATCTTTGAAGTAATCCGTTAAATCTTCGGACATTTTTTTCGTCAATGTCGTAATGAAGACCCGCTCGTTCTTTTCAACGCGGGCATTAATTTCACCAACTAAGTCATCAATTTGTCCCATGACTTGGCGGACTTCCACCGTTGGATCAAGTAACCCTGTTGGTCGAATGATTTGTTGTGCTACATGACTTTCTGGTACCCGCTCTGTTTCATAATCACCGGGCGTGGCCGACATATAAATAATTTTATTAACGTGCTCTTCAAATTCATGCAAGGTCAGCGGACGATTATCCAACGCTGATGGTAACCGGAAGCCATAATCAACTAATTGTTGTTTCCGAGCCTTATCACCATTATACATCCCCCGTACTTGGGGCATCGTCACGTGACTTTCATCAACCACAATCAAAAAATCATCAGGGAAGAAATCCAGTAACGTAAATGGTGGTTCACCGGGTTGCCGACCATCCATGTGCCGCGAGTAGTTTTCAATCCCACTCGTGAAGCCCATTTCACGCATCATTTCAATGTCGTATTCCGTCCGTTGCTTGAGGCGTTGTGCTTCCAACAACTTGCCTTCACTTTCAAAAAACTTCAGTTGCTCTTCAAGTTCTTCAGAAATTGTCCGAATTGCGCGTTCCATAATTGTGTCATTGGTCATAAAGTGGGTCGCGGGGAAAATTGAAACGTGATCTTCATCAATCAAAATTTCACCAGTTAACGAATCAACTTCGCGAATCCGGTCAATTTCATCCCCAAAAAATTCAATCCGGAGCGCTTTTGCGTCTTGTGATGCGGGGAAGACTTCGACAATATCTCCATGCACACGGAAACGACCACGCTGAAAATCAATATCGTTACGTTGGAATTGAATATCAATTAATTTTCGTAATAAATCATCTCGTTCCATCGTCATACCAACACGCAGTGACACCACGTGATCACGATATTGGTGTGGGTCACCCAAACCAAAGATTGACGATACCGAAGCCACAACAATTACGTCGTTGCGTTCCAATAATGATGCGGTCGCTGAGTTTCGCAGCTTATCAATTTCATCATTGATTGATGAATCTTTTTCGATATACGTATCCGATGATGGTACGTAGGCTTCTGGTTGATAATAATCATAATATGAAACAAAATATTCAACCGCATTATCGGGGAAAAACTCTTTAAATTCACCGTACAATTGCCCGGCCAAAGTCTTATTGTGGGACAGCACCAAGGTTGGTTTATTAACTTCTTTAATCACATTGGAAATCGTAAATGTTTTACCTGTCCCTGTTGCCCCAAGTAAAATCTGTTCCTTTTCCCCGCTTTCAAGTCCATTCACTAACTGTTCAATCGCCTGGGGCTGATCCCCAGTCGGAACGTATTTTGAGTGCAACTCAAATGCATGTGTGTCATCGCGATCAATCATTTTCAACCAACCTTTCTTCCTACTAACTGTAGGTTACTTATTTACTGAACTTCTCGTTGTTAATGTCTTAAATTCCCCTGTCTTAGCCATCAATTCAATCACCTTGTTCGTGACTAAAATCCATTATCACAAAAGATTTAGTGTTTTATTTCAACAAACAAAATCCTAAAGTCCATGCAACACATTGTTTTATCAACTGAACCGCTAGCTAACCATGTAAAAATAGTACACATACTCCAACGAACATTTAATAAATATGGCTCTATTTATTCTAGCGTAGGATTCTCATTCCCGTACTTTTGTTTAAGAATACTCATGTACTATGGAATATATCTTAGGCACTAGTTTGTTTTCAATGCACCTCTGCTCATAACGACTGTTTTTTCTAGTTTGAGAATTATTACTAACTAACGCAGTGGCTGGAAATTGCTTGGCGGGCGCAGCCTTTACACCGCGACTGGGGGAATATGTGTGAAACACATATTTCCGCTGAGGATAAGATGAGGACTCTTAGGAATTTATTCCTTAAAGTCCCAGCTTATCCGAACCTCACAAGACCGTATTTTGGCTTGTGAGGTTGCTTCCAGCGCAGTGCGCCAAGTAATTTCCAGACACGCAGTGGCCAAGTTTATTCAATACCACGCCAGACGGAATAGAGCCATGAATGTAAAAAAAGAAAGCTTAATCATAAGCTTTCTTATATACTTACTATTTATAATTTTAACATATAGAACAATCGTTCGGTATACTTAAAGGACTAATTTCGGTGATTAGTCCAAAATTGTCTTTGTTAGCGCCATTAGCTTACCACGTTCAGAAAATTCTTGATCCAACATTTCTGGTAGCACCGTGCTAATCACGTACTTCACACTTGGCATATCGTTAAATGATAACATCGTTTCCAAACTTTCTTTGTAGATTTCAACAAAGACCGGTTCTGGGTTGCCCTTTTGAATTTCGCCAAAAGCTTCGTACAATAAATCCAGTTTATCGGCAACCGACAAAATACGACCTTCGAGGGAATCATCCTTTCCTTCTGTCAGGCGACGCATATAGCGTTCACGTAATTCAGACGGGATTTCTTTTTCAACGAAATTTTTAGTTAATGAGTCTTCCACATCAGACAACATCATGCGTAACGTGCTCGTGGCATACTTAACGGGTGTCTTAATATCACCGATAAAGCGTTCCGTATAATCATGGTTCAAGGCCTTCTCATACAGGCTTTGCCAATTAACGTCGCTGCCATTAATTTCTTCAATATCGCCAAGAAATTGGGCCGCTTGAGTAACTTTCCATGAGTGGGCTGCTACACTGTGCCCTTGGTATTTAAAATAACCCGGTGCGCGGACAACCATTTCTAACTCGCTCAAACCTTGTAAATATTCATGCATTCCCATGATGTAAGACCCCTCCATATAATTTGACATAAGTTACATTCTGCAACAGTGCCAAATTGGTTTTATTTATCCTATCAAATTGTTGTGTGACTTACAAGGAAGATTCCTTGATTAGTCGGTTTTACCACATATTCCCGAATATTCGAACTCATATCCAACCTAAAAATTCGGGTTCTATTCATTCTAGCGCGGAATTGTCGTTTCTGTACATTGCAATCATCGAATTACTGAGGTTCTATTGTCAGCGTTGTTTCCATACTACTGATGTCTGTGGTTTAAACGATTCTCGCTAGTTTGAGCATTACTCCTAACTAACGGAGTGGCAGTAAATTACTTGGCGGTCGCAGCCTTTACACCGCGACTGGGGGAATATGTGTGCAGCACATATTTCCGCTGAGGATGAGATGCGGACTCTTAGGAATTTATTCCTTAGAAGCCCAGCTTATCCGAGTTGTTCAAGACCGCACTTCGGCTTGAACATGTACTTCCAGCGCGGTGCGCCAAGTAATTTACTGGCACGCAGTGGCCAAGTTTATTCAATCTCACGTCAGACGAAATAGAGCCGTTTTATGTTTCAACCACTAAAAAGTGGCACGGAAGATTCCCCCGTGCCACTTCTTAGTTTATTCAGTTACCGTAACTGCTGCCAGTTTCTTCTTACGAAATTTCCGGAAGCCAACGACCGCTAATGTTAAGACCAAAACTAGCGCGCCCACAGCAGCCATACTTTCTTGCATGATACTACTTTCCTTGGGGGCACCGTAACCAACAAAGTGACCACGAACCAACAAACGGTGCGTGTTCACCATGTATGGTGTACAAGTAATCAACGTTACATAACTTTGCTCTTTATCAACTTGTAAGTAATCAAGGTTATCGGGTTCCACAACTTTAATCTGGTCCACTTGATAAACGAGTTGCTTACCATTGGTTTCGATGTAAAATTTGTTGCCGACCTTAACTTTAGGCAAGTCCGTGAAAAGGCGGGCATCTAACAAGCCGCGGTGGCCGGTTAATAATGCGTGCGTCCCTTTTTCTGGTGATGGTACTGATGAACCGGGGACAAGCCCAATCCCGTGTTCCAGTTGGACATCCGAACTACCGTTATAAATCGGTGCATCCGTATTGATATCTGGAATGTGAATTGTTCCCATAATACGACCTAACTTACTTGCTAAATCTTTATTATCGGTCCCAAAATTTTGGAGTAAACCGCGATTTTCTTTTTCAACTTTTTCAGCTAACAACTTACTATTTTTAAACGGATCTTTGACATCATCCTTCTTACCCGCCCGTACCTTGGCATTTCGCGCTTTATCAGCAGCTTCAACAACTGCCTTTTGCTTCGCGTCAAGTGCCGCGGTCTGCTTACGGTAGCGATTAATAACTTGTTGCTGTTGCACAGATGCGTAAACGCGACCAATCAGTGGTGCACAGAAAACGGTGGCCCCAGCCATGAAGACTAAAATCAAGACAATCCGCATAATTTTCTTTTTCATAAAACCGGTTCCTCCTTTTTCTTTTCCCCTCAGAACGGTTTAAGCTACGAAGCACCTGTAAGGTATTTCGTAGCTTAAATCGTGTTACGTATCGTGTGCTTAAGCTTTCTTCTTACTAAGTTTGATTAACGTAAATGCAATCCCCATGATTACCAAACCAGCAATTGCAAAAATTACTGTATTGATACCACCCGTTTTTGGAAAGAGCGTTGCCAAACCGCTTTTTGCGGGAGCAACACTTTGTCCATCACGAGTATTACTAGGATCTTCGAGCGCATCACCGTAATCATCAGTCAATGGTTGCACTGGTGGATTAGCAGGCGCAACATCACTCTCATCTTCGATATCGCCAGTATCTGGCCACATCACGTCTGGTTGTGTTTGGTTCTTCAAGTAAAGTTCCAAAGTACCTGTGATTTTCGCGCCATCAAGGGCATGTGTTGGTAAAGCAATCAAAACTGGAATTGTTTCAGCTTTGATTACTTGATCAGGTGAATCGGTTTCAACAATCAAGTAGCGCCCATCATTAGCAACTGTTACCATCGTTTGACCGGTTGCATCAGTTGCTGGTGAAACGATACTGTGTTTTGCTGCGGCAACTAACTTATCCCCATAAACCCGCTTATCGTCACTGGCATTAAATGTTTGCGCTTCTTTGTCAGTAACTGGCACCACTGTGAATTTCACGCCGGCAAGCGGTGTACCCTCGCCATCTTTGAAAGCTTGATCAGCACGGTGATTAGCTGGTTCATCCCCATAATCAAATGCGTACTTGTGTAATACCAGCTGAATGTCATCCACAACTTCATCGGCTTGCACCGTGGTTGTTCCCATCAAGCCCGCAATCATTGGTAGTAATAGAAGAAAGGACATGATGCTATAACGTATTTTTTTCATAGCATATCCTCCTTAGGATTACTTGATGCGACGGTATCCACGAACAGCTACGAACATTGCAGCTAAACCACCAAGAGCAGCGGCGATGTAACCCATGCCCCCAGTCAACGGAAGCTTGTTAGCAGGTAAGTTTTCAACTTCGTTAATTGGCAACTTAGTAGCATCACCACTGGCTTGGGCATCAGTTTCGGCAATTGTGAATTCAAGATCTGACATCGTTGCATAGTTTGTTGGTGTCTTAGTTTCTACCAATGTATACGTGCCTTCAGCTAAACCATCAACAACAAACATTGCATTAGTTCCATTTGAATCAAATTTCTTGGCATCAGCAGCGTCATCTACCCAAACAACTTCGCGATCTTCGTTGTATGACAAGTATTTATCAGCGTCATTCTTCACCTTAAATTCGGCACCGGCCAATGGCTTAGAACCATCAGTCTTTTGGAACTTCTTGGCACCAGTCCAAGTTAATGAAGAGTCACCATCATGACCAGTATCAACGTTGTTCTTAACTGTCCAGTTAACAGTCGATCCATTTTCAAAGACAATTGAGTTAACTTGATCGGCATCAAGTGAGTTCAAAGTCGTATTGTACTTAATGTAAACATAGCCATCAGTGTTTGCGGCCATTTTATCAAGACCGGCTTGCGTAAAGTTAAATACTACCTTACCGTTTGTTGCAGTATCAAGCTTGTAATCAGTTCCCGCAATTAATGCATCAGTTGCAGGGGCCTTAGTTGAATCAGTGATGCGTTCGTCAACGACATAAACTTCAGCATCGTTAAATGAAATGTTAGCTGGCATTGTATCAGTGATTACAAATTCTTGCATTTCATCAATATTAGAAGGAATCGTTGTGTTAATGTGCCAGTCAAAGGCTTGACCAACTTTAAGTCCTTCAGCAACTAAACCAGCAGCATCAAGATTACCAGTACCCTTGTTTTCAGTCGCACGATCAACGGTCTTCCATTGTTCAACCGTCGTTGGGTTCTTAATCTTATCTGTACCAGTGTATGATTGAGTCAAGTTACTATCACTAATCGTGAATTCACGATCAGCAATCTTTTGGTAGCCGGCACCAGCATTGGCTGTTTCGACCAACTTGTAAGTACCATAAGTTAAGTTATCCCAAGTTAAATCAACCCCGTCAATTAAACCGGTTGTTGTCTTTGAACCAAAATCTTCGTTTACAGTTACACCATTTTGATTTTTAACCTTTGTCAGTGAAAATGTTGCCTTCAAGTTTTTTGCGGCCGTGTTATCTTCGATGTCCTTATCAACATTCAATGAACCAGTATTAGTACGGTTCTTCAAGTAAACGTCCAATGTACCGTTAACAACTTCGTGTTGGTCTTGACTATTTACTCGGTAAACTGGCAATTGCACAACTTGCGCATCTGACTTTTGCACGACACCAGCGGGGGCGTTCGTTTCAACAATCATGTAGGCACCGCTATTAGGAACTTTAGCAGTTGTACCAGTTTGACCGTTAACGTTAGTAGGTCCATCTAACTCAATTTCAGTAGCAGTTGCTGCAAGTGCCTCTGCTTCGCTTTCACTGACATATCCCATAAACTTATCGTCCTTAACAGAGGCTAAAACATCTGAATCCAAACGGTAAAGCTTGAATTCAACATCTTGTAACGCCTTATATTTTGCAGCTTCCAATTTTGCCACTGCTTCAGCATGCGTTAAGTTATTCAAATCAAGTTCAGGTGTACCCATTGGTTGTGACTTTTGAATCCCAAATTTATTAATCCGGATTGTAACATCAGAAGCTACTGCAGGTGCAGCTGAAACTGATTGGACACCAGTAATACCTGATGCTGCGATTGGTAATGCGATAGCTGCGGTCATAACCATGGCCTTTAATTGCTTTTTAGAAAATTTCATTATGTTTTTCTCCTATTGAATGTATGTGTCCCATTATTGGGCACGAATTTTTTTATTCATATATGTGTGTGGCTCATGCCACCTTATGTTTGAACATAATTTTTAACATTTATAAATTTATTACTATTAGTTATTGTTTAACCGGCGGAAAATAAAAACTGAGCCAGCCATTAATGTGATACCTAAACCTAAGATAACCATGATTCCAATTGAACCAGTTGCGGGTAATTGATAACCCTTGTGGTGATTTGGAATAATAATTTGTGTCCGATATCCATCAGCAGTGATTTCAAACCGGATGTCCTCAGGTCGATTTGGATCATACGAAACAAATCCCTCCGGAACTGGTCGTGCTTGTACTCTAAAACTATGAATCCCAAGATAACCATCCGGGGTTTCAACTTCCCGAATTTCATACGTCTGGTACGTAATAAATTCAAAATCACTTGGCACCCGGTGAATATTACCATCGGCTACCATGTCCACCCATTCGTGATTCTGACTAGACAGGCGAATTTGAAATTTAGCACCTTCCAATGGGCTATTATCTTGGTCAACCTTAACGAGTTCTAATCCAATCTGTTCCTTGTGATTAACAACTTGGGCATTATTATCGTTATCAAAAGTTACATCAGTATCGGCCCAACTTACATCGCCGTTTTCAGCCACGATAATTTTGTAACTATCTTTGTCGCGGATGTAACCATCGGGCGTCTTCGTTTCAACTAATGTGTAGGTTCCTGGATTCAAATCACTAAAGGTAAACTTGTTACCGATTGGGTTTGGCTTCAGCGTAAATGATGGGTCCCCATCTTTAGTTAGCGTAAACTCCGCCCCTTCAACACTGGCAAATTTTTCATCAACTTTCAGTAATGAAAATTTCCCTTTCAGAACTTCAATCTTCTTTGGCTCTTCACGAACCTTTACCGTATTGGTGTCCTGCGTGCCGAGAAATGTTTGCATGGATGCTGTATTATCACGCCAAATGGTTGTGTTAGCTTTATCGGCTAGCGTTGCATCCACCTTAACATGTAAACCAATCGCAAAGCGTGACCCATCAAAGTCGATTACTCCGATACCTTCAGCGGTAAAATTAACCATGACCATTTGCCGTAGTTCTTTGTCTTTGGTGATTGGATCCTCATACATTTGCGCATCATTTGCAGTTACGACATAGCGCTCGTAGGTTTTGTTATCCGTCCCAGTAAAGGTTCTTGGAATTACCTGGCCGCGCTGATCGTAGACCACTACATCTTGTTTACCATCTTTTAAAGTAATATTCGCGGGTAACCAATCCACCATAACCATCTTGTTGGGCTTAGCAATTGAATCAACCCCAATTTGATATGTTTGTTGATAGATGTAGTAATAGAATGTGTCATATAGTTGCCCATTCTTCGTGTAATGACCAATATCATCAACTGATTGCATATGCAAATTACCGTATTGTTCGGCACCATTGACAATCGTGCCAAAGTGTTTATCGCTTGACGTGCTATCACCCGCCGGCTTTGGCGAAGTTGTCACGGTCTTGCTAGGTGCCACTAACGGCATGGGATCAATCGATGCACCGAAAATCGTTTGCCAAGTATTCCCTGTCCCGGTATAAATTCTAAATTTATGCACCTTACCAGTTACTTCAAAGGAAACGGCTCCATTTTCAAAATCCGAAGCTCCCAAGGCATCAATGAAATTACCATTTTGGTGCGTGCCACTTTTGAGCTTGTCATAGTTACCATGACCGGTAGAATAGTACAGTTCATTTTGCTTACTAGTTGCCTTCATAATTGAATCTTTTGATAAAATAGTCGCATTCGCAATTAGTTTACCGTCTGAACCAACTTTACCAACCATTTCCGCGTTAACTGAATTATTAATTCCCGTCGTTGTCACAGTCCAATCATAGTTATTCGCATTACCCGTAGCTCCAGCTGGGCCAAAGTTATTCAATGAACCGAACGTCAGATAAGAGGTCACCCCATCATCTGGCTCAACGTTCAGCAATTTATTCAACTTACCATTGCCGTCAACCGAGTAGTACCGAATTTCAATATCCATGTTTGCAATTCCACGGTAGAAAATTCCTGAAAATAAATTATTCGGAATATCAATAAAGTGGGGCATGTTGGTACCATTAAACGGTTCTGAGTTCTTATACCACTGAATGTTAGAAACCGACATTACGGCCCCCATTTTATGGTCTTTCATATCAGTGCCTGTGTACGTACCAACATCATCATACGTTACCGCAAACGAGTAATCTTTAACGGCATTTTCATTGGCAAACTCAATCATATATGAAGATTGCCCGTTATTAGTGCTTGCATGTTGTTCATACTGCCAGTGATAGTGGGTCCGTGCCCAATACATCAAATTATTGTACGTATTTGAACTTGGGTTGTAAGGCTTACCACCATCTGATGGATTAGGATTAACTTCAATCGAGCCCCGTGGGCGATTGAATTTTTCAAAGGCATGCACTGCTTTCCCATCCATATTGCCTAAGTCAGTACTATTTGGATTATCACCAGTCACTTGCGAAAAGCGGGTACTGTTTTTGTTGCTAACCCATAAACCAAACTTACTAGCATCAGTTGCGCCAGTTCCCCCAGCAAATGAGTTATTCAAAATTTTAACTGATTCAACAGTTTCAGTTCCTTTGGCCTCATTAGCAGGATTATCGGTTAATAGTGCGCGCGCTTTTTTGGTGTCCTTTTGTTTTACCGCTTCTTGCTTATTCGCTGCATCACTCTCAGAATTTGGCGTAGTAGCTAAATTACTATTTCCTTGTTCATCTTTTGGTGTTAATTTATCAGCATCAATCGATATTATTACCGGCTTGTTTGCATCACTAATATCTTTAGCAAAATTTTGCTCATTTTCCTTGGCTTGTATCACCGGATTCAATGCAACTTCAAATTTCTTTGCCGCCAAATCTTTAATGGCTGTTTTAAAAGTTAATTCATATTCTGCATACTCGTCGCCATATTTTACAAATTCTTTTTCAGCAACTTGATTACCCATAAGAATTAACGCATCTTTTGGCGATGCAGCTAATTCTTGGGGGTTACCTAAACCATTACCTTCGATATCGGCTTTAAGTTGTATTCCGACAATTCGTTCTTCAGCAATTGGTTTTGATTCATCAACAGCTTGTTGAAACTTCAAAGTCCATTCAATCGAATCGTCTTTCTGTGTTGCAACATAGTCAATTTGCATCGCAGCGAGCCGATGCTCATCATCAATATCAAAATGACCCTCACCAACATTTTTTGTTACTTCATCGCCACCCGACTTATCAGCAGCCACTATTGTTTGTCCAGCTGAGAACAAGCTTGGCACTATCAAAGCTACAATCATCAACAAATTAACAAAAATACCGGTCCATTTATTACGCATGTATTCCCTCCTCCTTTACGTCATGTTATTACTTATCAACACTATAACCAAAGGATGTGAACGTTTACATTTTATTCCGTGGCGTTTTTGCGACTAAAACATGAAGTAAGTATGAATTCATTAATAGACGCTTACCTAAATTATGTACTTTACGAGACTTCTATTCATGATAAGCTGCATAAAAAAAGCCTAGAAATTAATATCTAGGCTAGTTTTATTAATGAGTTTTAATGTACGCTATTCGTATAATTAATTGTTAAAACTGTGATTAGCTCCATCTAGGCCAGTCCGATTAACAATTGGCTTACGTACATTCCATTGTTCGGCTGTATTATATTGATTAGTTAACTTATTAATTTTCTTAATATGTTTATGGCGTTTAGCACCCTTTAACTTTTGCAGTTGTTTTTTCATCTTTTTAATCCGGGTAAAGTATGACGTGCCCTTAGTCCCGTAATCTTGAGCTTGCCAGTATTGATGGCGT
Source organism: Periweissella cryptocerci (assembly GCF_004358325.1). Lineage (NCBI taxonomy): Bacteria > Bacillati > Bacillota > Bacilli > Lactobacillales > Lactobacillaceae > Periweissella > Periweissella cryptocerci. Next base: position 1,127,463 of record NZ_CP037940.1, read on the forward strand.
CCATCGCGAAAGATTTCCTTATAACCAATCCCGACTTTTTTCATGTGGGGATTCAATAACGCTTCCCGGTGGCCTTGATCGGCATAAAACAAGTTATTCACCAATTCTTTGGCTAACTGATCGGCCGTGGGCACTTTCGCTTTACCAACCATCGCTAAGTTTTCCGTTTGCAGCCAGAAACCCAGCTGATCAATTTCTTGGAAAACATTCCCGTGAATCAACGCATTTTGTTGGGCTTGCTTGGCCGCTTTACTATTGGCATACTTCGTCAGCTTAGCGTCCAGCGATACGTTGCCCATGTGATTAAGTTTACGGAGGCGATTAATATATTTAAGCGCTGCTTGCTCAACCCGTTTTTGCGTTGGTACTTGATCATACGTTTGTTCAGCAACATCGCTAGCCTTCATATGACCTAGCTCCTGATTATACGCATTCGTAATCACATAGTATGATTCATATGACCATTGATTAACGCCGACCGGATTAGCAATGGTAATCTTTTTACTCGTATAAAACTTACTAGCCGTGTAGCTATGTAATTTTGAACCTTGATCAATTGCAACATCATAGCGATTGTCTTTATTAATTTGATACATGTAACCATTGCTATTCGTTACGTGCATCCCTTCTTTGGTCATGATTGTACTTTGAACTAACTGACTAGTGCGCCATCCTGCCCGGGCTTCTTCTGCAAGAAAACCCATTAGTCCAAGGACTAGTACCAACGTTCCAAGCAGTGAAATAACAATCACATTTTTTTTACTAATTTTCGCCAAAGCGCACCTCCTCTCAGCACATAAACTAATGTCCAAATATTACTATATAAATAGTTTACTGCTGAAATATGAAGATATTCTGGTCGAAGATACGAAAAAAGACACCACCCGTTTACGGATAGTGTCTTAACTGTACACACAATCATCACAATTATGGACAGTCCGTGTATTATTCAATCAATTTTGTGTTTATTTAATGAATTCGGTAATTGCGGCATCGTAATCGACGAGCTTTTGGTTCGCAGCGGCTTCAGAATCCGCTACCGCACCAATGTAGAATTTAATCTTAGGTTCCGTTCCTGAAGGACGCACGGCAATCCAAGTTCCATCAGCTAAGTGGTACTTCAACACATTAGCCTTAGGTAAAGTAATTGCCTTAGTTGCGCCATCAGCAAGGGTTGTTTCAACTTGCGTGTCAAAGTCTTCCACACGGAGCACTTCAACGCCCGCAAATTCCTTTGGTGCGTTATCACGGAACTTCTTGATGATGTTGGCGATTTGTTCGGCACCGTCAATTCCAGCAAAAGTTTCTGATTTTGTTTCTTCACGGAAGTAACCGTACTTAGCAAAGAGTTCTTCAACCCCATCGTACAAAGTCTTACCAAGTGACTTGTAGTAAGCTGCCACTTCAGAAAGCATTACGAGCGCTTGGATGGCATCCTTATCGTGAGCAAATGGCTTGATGAGGTAACCGTATGATTCTTCAAAACCAAACATAAAGGTGTGATCGCCAGTTGCTTCAAAGTTTTCAATTTGTTCGGCGATGTACTTGAATCCAGTCAAGACGTTAATCATTTCAACATCGTATGACTTGGCAATTGCCGTTGCAAATTCTGATGACACAATTGACTTAACTGCAGCAGCATTAGCTGGCAATGTGCCGGCTTGCTTGTTAGCTTCAAGAATGTAGCTCAACAAGACTGCCGCGATTTGGTTACCCGTCAACAATGTGTATTCACCATTTGGTTGGCGCACAGCGGTGCCTAGCCGGTCAGCATCTGGATCAACGGCAATTAAAACATCGGCGCCTTCCTTCTTACCCAAAGCAATCGCCATATCAAAGGCCGCTGGTGATTCAGGGTTTGGTGAAACGATAGTTGGGAAGTCACCATCAATCACAGCTTGTTCTGGGACAACTGAGAAATTATTAAAGCCGGCGTTGCGCAAAGCTTTTTCACCAATCATTTGGCCAGTTCCGTGGAGTGGTGTGAAGACAAGCTTCATATCCTTACCAACTTCGTCAATCAACTTTTGGTTGATGGTAATTGACTTAACTTCCGCCAAGTAATCTTGATCGATTTCGTCGCCGATAATCTTCATTGTGCCATCGGCCTGCAATTGCGCTTCATCAGCGACCTTAATAGCAAATAAATCGGTCACTTCACGGATGTAACCAGTCATCATGTCTGATTCCTTTGGTGGCATTTGACCACCGTCTTCACCGTAAATCTTGTAACCGTTGTATTCCTTAGGGTTGTGTGACGCCGTAATCATAATGCCGGCATATGTGTGCAAGTGACGCACTGTGTATGAAAGTTCTGGCGTTGGGCGTAAGCTTTCAAAAACAAATGACTTAATCCCATGGGCACCAAGAACCTTTGCGGCTTCGTGCGCAAATTCAGGTGAACCATGTCGTGAATCAAAACTGATGGCAACCCCGCGGGCTTTGTCTTCAGCTGACAATGTATCCATTAATAATGCCAAACCTTCAGTTGCTTGACGAACAGTATAGATGTTCATCCGGTTAATTCCGGCACCAAGCAAACCACGCATCCCCGCAGTACCGAAGCTCATTGGTTGGTAGAATGCATCTTCCAATGCATTTTCATCGCCCGCTTTTGCAGCCAATTCTGCTTTTAATGATGGTTCCAATTCTGAGTAGTTACTCCAAGTTTGATAAATGTCTTTCCAGCTCACGATAAAGCCCTCCATAGTCCTTTTTATATTATCGCCTTATTATAGCTTATTTAGACACAAAAAAATGAGCATGTTCGTAAAATGCACACTTATTTCACAATTTCGTTATAATTTTTGTCGAATACAAGATTAGGTAAATAAATATTTAAAAGCTCATGATAAGGCTAATCATTTATGTATTTTGCCGTGGACTGTTCAGAATTCATCCACATTGCCGGTGTTATTTCCATGACATTGCTGCCTGTGATTGGTAACTGTTTTTTCTAGTTTGAGCATTATTCGTAACTAACGGAGTGCCGGCAAATTGCTTGGCGGGCGTAGCCTTTACACCGCGACTGGGGGAATATGTGTGCAGCACATATTTCCGCTGAGGATAAGATGAGGACTCTAGGGAATTTATTCCCGTAGAGTCCCAGCTTGTCCGAACCTCCCAAGACAGACATCCAGCCTGCAAGGCTAATCTAATCGCGTTAGGATTAGATTCAGTATTTTGTGCAACAAAATGCTGGGATGTTTTGCGTTGCCGGTTCTCAGGCATAAGCACAGACTGGCTTGGCAATGCGCTTCCAGCGCGGTGCGCCAAGTAATTTACTGGTACGGGGTGGCCAATTTTATTCAATCCCACGTCAGACGAAATTGCACCATATTAATGTCGTACCTAATATGGATGAATTAAGCGCAAAAAAACGTGCCCATCACATAAACATGATGAACACGTTAAATTAACGTTTAATCGTTATTCTGCTGTTTCTGCAACTGGTGCCATTTCTTGGAGGTACGCGTAAACTGATTGACCAGCCATCGCACCATCACCAACGGCGGTTGTAATTTGACGTAAATCTTTTTGACGAACATCCCCGATTGCAAAAATACCAGGTACTGCAGTCCGCATGTTATTGTCAGTCAAAATCCAACCATCTTCATCCGTGATACCTAAATCTAGGAATGGTTCTGAAATTGGGTTGATACCAACATAAACAAAGACCCCATCCGCATCAATTACTGATTCTTCATTTGTTTGGTTGTTGAGAACCTTCACACCAGTAACCTTCTTGCCATCACCTTGAATTTCTTGAACTTCAGTGAACCACTTAAATTCCATCTTTTCATTAGCAAACGCCCGTTGTTGAATGATTTGTTGGGCACGGAGCTTGTCACGACGGTGTAAAACCGTTACCTTTTCAGCCAAACCGGCCAAGTAGATACCTTCTTCAATGGCGGAGTCACCACCACCAACGACGATAACGTGCTTATTCCGGAAGAATGCACCATCACATACGGCACAGTAAGACACACCGCGGCCTGCGTAATCATCTTCGCCGGCCACATGTAAGTGCTTGTATTGTGAACCTGACGCAACCACGACACTCTTGGCTTCATAAGAATCCATATCGGTCTTAACAGTCTTGTACGTCCCATTGTCCGTAACTGATTCAACCGTTCCAAAGGCATATTCCGCCCCAAATTGCGTTGAACTAGCATACATTTTTTCTGACAAGTCAGGTCCCAAGATTGAATCGAAGCCTGGGTAATTTTCGATTTCTGCGGTGTTGTTCATTTGACCACCGTAAATTCCACGATCAATCATCAAAACTGACAAGTTCGAACGTGAGAGGTACAAGGCGGCAGTCATCCCACCAGGCCCAGCACCGACAACGACGACGTCATACTTTTTATCTGCCATTTTAGTTACTTCCTTTATTCTATAAGTACTGACAAGTCTACTATACTTTAGTCAGTAAGTCACGTTGCATTTATCATTGGAGCTCACATTCCATTCTATCACAGCTCGGTGACATGCAAAATTCCAATTATCCGTGACTTTTTCGGCAGGTAAGGCACTCCGCCAGTTAAGTTAACCGGATTTACCGGTCACTGAATACCATCATTTAGCGTCCATGTAATCGTACCGCTATAATCGCCTGCAAGCATACTATTATCTAGCGCTGCTAATAGACCTAAGTTTTCTGGGTAGGTAATTGCGTAATCACTGGCTTTGGGAATGGTACCACTAAAATCACTAGATTTTAATACCCCCGTTGCCGTGTCAGCAGTACTTGTAATCTGTAATGGCGTGGCTCCTTGGCTAGGCACCCACACGAGCGGATCAAGTTCTTGCCCGCCATTTCGCGTAATGCGCTTGCCATCATTAACCATAGTCGTAACCGAAGCTGACAAGGTCCACGCTGGTACATCTCGATCATCATAAATTCCAAGGGTCATCGTATTCCCATTATCACGGTTAATTAGCTGCTTTGAACCATCCTTCGGTAAGTCGAATAATGTTGCCGACCAGCCGAAGTTTGTTGGCCAAGTATTAGTACCATACACTGAATCCATGAAATTCAAACCTTGGGGATAACTAAAAACATGGGCTTGCGCTTGTGACAAGGTCGTCATATTTGCCGTCGTATAGTTGCTTGACCATGGTGTCCCATAGCCGCCCTTCATGGCCATCGCACCATTTCCACGCATGTAGAGCGTCGGATTAGTCGCAGCTTGGTCTGCGTAGGCCGTCGAACGCATTGATTGCGTCGTGTTGATTGTCAGCAATGCATTCGCGGTCGTGTTAGTCCCAAATACCGGCGCCGCGCTAGCTGCAAATTTTGCACTAGCAACGTTACCCAGGTTGATTTTATCCGCGGCCGTTGCCGTGCCAGTAATTACGCCGGCACTAAGGTTATTTTCAATATCAACATTGGCACCATCAGCGGCATTCATCACAACGGCGCCACTAAACGAACTAAATTCAAACAATGGGCCGGTACCTTTGAAATTCATGTTACCTTGACTACCAATATTCAAAGTAAAGGTACTCATTGTATTTTGAAAGACATCGTGTTTTGTCGTAGCGGTGTTTTGGTAGTTAAATGTTCCTTGAATATCCCACAACAATGGAATACCACTTGTACCATACCAGATATTACCACTACGCGCCGAAGTCCAATTCAACGTCGCGCCTTGGGCTACGCGTAGCAACATTGGGTCACTGCTACTAGACATATTACTATTTACACCGGGTGCAATTGAGCCATTGTAATCACTTTTGTAAAGTTCTTGAAAAGTTGTTACACCTGGATTATCAGGGTCGTCACTCGGTTGAATTTCAATCGCATACGCTTCGGCTAGCTCCTGATCTCCAAGTTGAATAATGTTGTTATTCCCTTTTAGAATAATGTGCCCACCTTGCCACCAAAAAGCTTGCGTAAATGTTGGCGTGTTAGGAAAACTCCAGGTACAGTTTTCATATGTTAACGTTCCAGTTGTAGCCTTCACGCCATAAAACACGCCATAGTAGCCCCGTGAATACCCGGTATTGCTCGTTTGGCTTGAGCCGTTTTCGGTCGGACACGATACTTTGGTGTCACTTGACGACGTGCTTTGCATGTTCATGTTCTTCACGTAAATGTTTGACCCCGCCCCAGTTACAGTAAAAAATGCTAGGCCGTGATCATTACCGTACACTGCGTGACCAGCAAAATCAATGTTAGTCGACCGTGAGATGGTGTAGTTGGAGGCAGTCGAATTATTAATATAAATATCGTTGGCAAAGACAATTGTATCGACTGAGCTTGCATTCGCATTTGTGACTTTTAAGGCTGCCGTCATATCGGTTCCACTCGTGACTAAGTATGAGCCGTCTGCTTGAACCGTGTAAGCGTGGCCGACATGTTCCGTCATCACCAATAGGCTAACCAGTGCCAGCAAGGCTATCAATGCTTTTATTATTAAATTTTTCATTGATAACCTCACTTTCAATTAACCTTGATTTTCGTCTTTTTTGGCTTTCCGGCGCTTGTAAAATAGGAAGAACCACAATAAGAAAATAATAATTACTAATAACGCTGCGACTACTCCTAGTAATACATACAGGAGGACATTACGTTGGCCGACAACTGCAAGACCACGGGATTCTTTAGGTTTAACTTCATCCGCCGTAATGACGAAATCTTTTTGCAAATTCCATTTATACTGCTTACCAGTTGTTTGGTTGGCATGAACATGGAAGGTATACTTCCCCGCGGGCAATTTTTGTTTATCATATTGGAACAACGCATCAAAATTAGTCGTTGGTGCTACCGAATAACCAGTTACTTTTTTACTAACAATTACTTTATCACTGTTGCGTTTCGTAATTGACGCTGTCATATCTAAGTTGGCAATATTTGTCATTGAGGCGTTACGCAGTGTTCCCGCAACATTCACCATATTATTATCAGTTTTGATACCAACAACTGGCATTTCTAAATCCGGCTGAACTACCGTATCCGTTTCCTTAATCACGACACCTTTAGCATATGCATACTGATTACTATAACCACTAGTTTTTTTATCTTCAGTCGTTAATTTTTCAACATAAAAGCCCCCAAGAATCATCCCATCGAATTCAAACTTAGGCATGGTTACTTGCATGCTGACTGTTTTAACGGTGTTCGCTGGCACCGTTACTTTGGGGTGTTTTACTTTGGCAATGCTAGTAAACGGAACTTTCATTGATTGGTCAAGTTTACGCGTGGTCGGGCCATACGTGATGGTACCGTTGTTACTGGTCATCGCATTAGTCGCGGCGACTTTAAAGGTGCTGACTTCAGTTGACTTATTTTCAATTTTGACTTTGAGGTCAAATGTTTGTTGTGGTTTGGCTTTTAGATCAAAGAAACTCAACTTTTTATTTTGTTGCAACGCCGACGGAACCGTATTCACTGAATAACCAACTTCTTCGGCCCCTACGTTATTAACAAAACCAAGCATACCTAAAACTACCGTCATCATGATAATTTTTATTTTGTTCATGTATCTTGTACCTCCACTGATAGCTGTTAGAAATAAATTTATGTATCGTTGAGCACTAAAATGCTCAACTTAAGTCTTAACTTGCTGAAGTTGGATCTGAGTCAACTAATGTGTATGTGATTTTACCGTCATACTTTCCGGCTTGTAACGTTGAGCTAGGGTTTACTTTAATTGTCGAGGTCACCGTTCCAGACATCGTGGTCGCAGTTGTCGTTAGGCCCCCATTGGCAACAGTTGCGGTCGCACTATCATCGGCAGAATAAATATTATCAACCGTCTGACCAGCAACAGCGGTACCATCGGCAATGTTCATTGAAACTGCACTAGTTAATAATTTAACATCGTCCTTACCCTGCAAAGTTAAATCACCTGCTGAAGCTGTCACGTACCAAGGTAATGATGCACCCCGTAAGTCGGTAACTTGGATTGGGGCCGCACTAGTCGCAATGCCACTCGTGAATCCGGCTTGGGTATCGGTAATTGCGCCATAATTAAATGATGGCACCGAGTCCAATGAAATCCCACCAGCTTGAATATGCACAACAGTTGAGCCATCCTTCGGGCCGTCTAATTGTGCTGCACTAGTCATTGGTGTGGCAACTGCAAACACCATCCCGGCTAAAGTTGTCGCTAAAATGGTACTAATAATCGTCTTTTTCATGATTTTCACCTTTCTTCGTTTTACTATATTCAGATGCCCGAAATGGCTCCTGAAAAAGATTTAACACGCACGTTATTCCGCTTCCATGTTAATTACTGGCGCGCATGAATCACGTTTCAGTATCAAATGAAGTCATGTACCTACATTTTTATAATTTTTATTTGCTTGAACACAATCGTAACCAATTAATTTTTCCATTAAGTAATTCCATCGGTAACTAACCAATGCGTAACAATCGCATAGCTGTCCGGTTGCAAATTACGACATAGCTTAATACCGATAGCACCGGGATCCCAAGTTATCTGATACTTGGCGGGACCAGGTGTGGCACCATGGGTTGCAACAATCGGTGTCCAATCATGCTGATCACGGTGCGCTTGGTAATCACTGGTTCTAATGACTTTTTTGTCGATGCTCTGAAATTGCCCATCACTCATCTGCCGGGTAATGCTAGCTTTAGCACCATCAATCACGTAATCGGCTAGGTCACAGGTTTGGCCCTGTGCGCCCACAACTTTGTCAGATTTCACCAAAATTGACCAATCGCCACTATCGTTATCACGCTCATCTTGAATTCGTAAGTGAACGGTATCAACGTTGTAGATTGTCTTACCTAATTTTGCCAATGTCCAATTACCAAAATCTGCTGATGTTGCATTGATAATTTTAACGCCCGGCTTCACCTGTAAATCTGTCCGCCCAATCGTTTGGGTTTCTAAACTACGGGTAGCTGCTAGCGTTGGCATGGCGTAGTTACTAATTAGTACGATTGTGAGGACGCCAAGCTTAATCAACTTGTTCATCATTAGTCCCCTTTCGCTTTCGCCGTTTGAACAACAATAATAGTAAGAAAAATAGCCCGAAAATTATTAATATCCCACTAAATGTAAACCAAAAAATCCACCACAAACCACAACTAGACCTCATCCCTTGATTATCACCTGTTGCGCGCAAATTAAATCTGCCACCAACACTCGAAAACCAAACAATCAAATCCTCATATTTTGTGATCCATGTCTTTGGCCGGCGCCGCACTATGTCCACCGCATTTCCTGAGGCGGCTGGTGTCTGCTCAGCGCCAACAATTGGCGCTGCCTGTTGTTCGGCTTCACCACCCGAGTTGGGTAATGTCGAACTAATTTGCGCAGACTGCCTAAGCTGGCTAACCACTTTACTAGTATCTTGTAGCTGAAACGTATTCTTGGAAGTTATTTCCGCGGTACTACCCGTCTGCCATACAATTAAGGCTAGCAAAATGCCAAAGACACTAATCAACCACTTGATTTTCATTTTGATAGTAACCACCACCTTCTGAGAAATTGTTCACTTTGCAAAGACACCAACATATCCACTTTTCAATTGCTGAAATGTTTCTAAGTCTATGTAGTTTTTACTAGAACCTTCATCTGGTCGGTTTGTGGCACTTCAATTGGTACTACATTATTTTTCTAATTTACTGTCACCAGCGACGTACTATTCAAGCATATCTTTACCATCACCACCGTTTCTGTTACCAATCTAGAGTTTCTCCAATGTAACACTAGTAATATTACTAACTAATTTGGTTCTACATGTGAACTATCTAGGGTTTTTTCATAATATTTAAAATGCTACTAAATAAACCTAACCATGATAAATTTGAGTTACCAGCCAAAAACTGTTCTATTTATTCTAGCTCGGGATTATCATTTCCGTACTTTTCAATCATCGAATTACTGAGATTCTATTGACGGTGTTTTTTCATGCCACTGCGGTCTGTGATTAGTAACTGTTTCCGCTAGCTGGAGAATTATTACTAACTAACGCAATTTCCAGACACGGAGTGGCCAATTTTATTCAATCCCACGTCAGACGGAATAGAACCCCAAAAGCCAGGAACGCAAAAAATCCCCTGCACATTGCTATGCAGAGGACTGATTCATGTATTAAATTACAAAGTCTTAGCGATTTCCTTGATGTATTCGCGCAAGGCATCCTTAGTTTCAGGGTGTTCCAAGCCAAATTCAATTGAAGTTTCCAAGAAACCAATCTTAGAACCGATGTCGTAACGACGGCCCTTGAATTCGTGGGCGTACACGTGTTGACGCTTGTTCAAGCTATCAATCGCATCCGTCAATTGGATTTCGTTACCCTTACCAGGCTTCGTGTTTTCCAATTCTTCAAAGATTTCAGGTGTTAACAAGTAACGACCGATGATCGCCAAGTCTGAAGGAGCATCTTCTGGCTTAGGCTTTTCAACGAATTGCTTAACTTCGTACAAGCCATCACCCAAGTCTTGGATTGGGTCGATGACACCGTACTTAACAGTTTCTTCGTGAGGAACCTTAACGACAGCAAGGGTTGATTCACCAGTTTTTTCGTATTGGTTGATCAATTGCTTAGTCAAAGGCACTTCATCCTTGGTCACATCATCACCAAGCAAGACAACGAATGGTTCGTCACCAACGAAAGCCTTAGCTTGGAGCACGGCGTCACCTAAACCACGTGGGTTTGATTGGCGAATGAAGTACAAGTTGATGTTAGTCGTTTCTTGAACCATCGCTAACTTATCAAACTTACCATCACGTTCCAATGACATTTCCAATTCAGGGTTTGAATCAAAGTGGTCTTCGATTGAACGCTTTGACTTACCGTCAACAATCAAGATGTCTTCGATACCAGAGGCAATGGCTTCTTCAACGATAAATTGAATCGTGGGCTTATCAACAAGTGGCAACATTTCTTTGGCCAATGCCTTAGTAGCTGGCAAGAAACGAGTTCCGAGTCCAGCTGCTGGGATAACGGCTTTACGTACTTTTTTCATATTATTCATACTCCCTTAAATATTTACTGGTTTTACTGTTCCCTGTAAAAAGTTAGTTACTTCTTACACAAGAACTATTTTAACAGATTATGCCATAATTCGCTAAAATAATCTAAATGTTATCAAACATTAATTAGTTAGTTTCATTTGCTGCTGGACGCTTCATCAAGTCTTTGATAGCTTGGTTAATGTCTTTATCTTCATACAAAACTTGGTAAATCGCATCAGTAATTGGCATTTCAACGTGGCGTTGTTCTGCTAATTCCTTAGCGGCTTTCGTAGTTGAAACCCCTTCGATAACCATGCCCATGTCTTCTTCAACTTGCTTCAAAGACTTGCCTTGACCCAATTGGTAGCCCGCACGCCAGTTACGTGAGTTAGCTGAAGTTCCAGTAACAATTAAGTCACCAACCCCTGACAAACCAATAAAGGTTAATGGATTAGCGCCAAATGCCAAGCCCAAGCGACTAATTTCAGCTAATCCACGCGTAAGCAACGCGGCCTTAGCATTATCGCCATAGCCCAAGGCCACTAAGGCACCCGCACCAATCGCGATAATGTTTTTCAAGGCACCACCCATTTCCGTTCCAATGACGTCATCATTTGTATATACCCGGAAATTTTCAGTTGAGAAAGCAGCTTGGAAACGTTCGGCCGCTTTGATGTCATCGCTAGCAATCGTCACCGTTGTCAAATCGTGTTTGATAACGTCTTCAGCATGTGAAGGTCCTGAAAGCACTGCTAGGGCTGAGCGATTAGCTGGTGCAACTTCTTCAGCAAGCATTTCTGAAACACGTTTGTAAGTTCCAGGTTCAATCCCCTTAGTTGCGTGACCTAAAATAACTTTTTGGTTGTTAGCTTTCAATAATGCCCCAAGTTGCTTACCAACTTCACGGACACCTTTGGTTGGAACAACACTCAATACCATTTCAACGTCTTTGATAGCTTCGCCCATATCAGCATAAGCCACTAAGTTTTCATTCAACTTTGCTGCTGGTAAGTAATGTTCATTCGTGTGTTTTTCATTAATTTCAGCGACTTGGGCCGGTTTGTGCGACCACAAGCGAACGTCATTGCCATTTTCAGCTAAGACGTTGGCTAAGGCAGTACCCCACGATCCAGCACCTAAAACTGCAATTTTTTCTGTCATGCGTGATTCCTCTTTTTAATTGAATTATTTATTTTGTAGAATACTGTGACCATCTAGATACCAGCGATTATCTGGTTGTGTTTTGCGCCGATAAATCCACAAGGTAATTGCGACCACAAAGATAATTGCGGATAGTAATTGTGACACGCGCAACCCGGCAAACGGCAAGTACAAACTATCAGTCCGCATTCCTTCGATAAAGAAACGGCCAAACGAGTACCAGATTAGGTAACTAAACAGTACTTCACCTTGTTTGAACAAGTGCTTACGGTGACGTAGGCTAATCAAAACAATGAAACCGGCAATATCCCACAATGATTCCCACAAATACGTTGGCATCCGATACTGCCCATTGATAAACATTTGATTAATAATAAACGTTGGCAAATGTAAATCAGTTAAGAAACTCTTGTTAACGACACCACCAAAAGCTTCCTGGTTCATGAAGTTACCCCAACGACCAATCCCCTGCGCCAAAATCACGGTTGGGGTAATGATATCAAGGAACAACCACGTGCTGATAAACTTATGACGGGTTACAAGGATAATCATTATTAGACCACCGATTAACGAGCCATAAATCGCAATCCCACCATCCCAGATAGCTGGAATTTCACTGAGATGTTGCTTGTAATACGACCACTCAAAGAGTACGTAATACGCTCGGGCAAAAATCAACGCAACCGGTAATGCCCACAAAATCGCATCGTACACATCATCGGCGACTAATCCGCGCCGCTTGGCTTCACGTACTGATAAGGTCACCGCAATCACTACCGCGGATGCAATAATCACTCCGTACCAGTGCACCTGGATTGGCCCCAAGCGCAAGGCAATTGGATTAAGTGCTGCTAACAAATCCATCCCTAATACCTAACTCTCTTATTTTTATTTATTCTTATTGTCTTTGTCAGCTTCCGCAGCTTTGTCGGCTTCGCTGTTTTCCGCAATCAAACTGTTCAAATTATTATCGAACGTCTTCATGGCATCGTATCCCATTGACTTAGCCCGGAAGTTCATTGCCGCAGCTTCAATAATCACGGCCAAATTACGCCCAGTACGTACAGGAATAGCGAAACGGGGAATGTCTACACCTAAAATGTTTAAATTATCGCCAGCGTTACCTAGGCGATCAAATTTCGCATCTGGTGACCAACTTTCCAAGTGTAAGTTCATTGAAATCGTTGAGTGTGAACGAACTGCACCCGCACCGTACAAGTTCATAACATCGATAATTCCGACTCCACGAATTTCCATCAAGTGCGTCAAGATAGCTGGGGCTTCCCCAACTAAACGTTCTTCATCTTGTTGGAAAATATCAACACGATCATCGGCAACTAAACGGTGACCACGGCGCACAAGTTCCAAGGCAGTTTCAGACTTACCAACACCTGAATCACCAGTAATTAAGACCCCTAAACCGTAAATATCAACCAAAACCCCGTGAACTGATTGGCGTTCTGCTAATTTACCACTCAAGAAGTAGGTCATGTTGGCCAAGATCCGTGATGAAGTTAGGTTAGTTGTTAACAATGGAATATGTGCTTCTTCAACTGCTTGTTTGATTTCAGGTGGAACCGCTAAGCCTGTTGACACTACAAATGCTGGTGTTTCAGAACTGGCCATTTTACGAGCAACCATTAACAGTTCTTCATGGCTCATCCGCTTTGAAAATGAAATTTCAGTTATCCCTAATAATTGCACTCGATCAGGAGCGTAATAGTTAAAGTATCCTGTCATTTCAAGTCCTGGCCGTGAAATGTCACTGGTCGTAATCAAACGATCAAGATATTCTTCCCCTGCCAAAACTTCAAGCCGCGTATTTTCAACTAAGTCACGAATTTGTACTGATTGAATTTGATCTGTTTGTGCCATTAAAATTCTCCTTCTTCGTCTTTATCTTTATTAACGTACTTTGAAATAACTGCATTCACAATTGAAATAATAATCGCCACAACCATAGTCACCCCAAAACTTTTAAAATAAAAGCTTTGTGAACCCACAACTGCAGAGGTTAACTCCAACATGGCTGCATTAATCACGATGCTAAATAATCCGAGCGTCAAAATCGTAATTGGTAACGAAATGATAATCAAGAACGGCTTAATCACCGCATTCAAAATCGCCAGAATTAGGCTCGCGACAATCGCCACCCAAAAGCTTGAAACAAAAAACAAATGCGAACTTTGCATAAAACCAGCTAATGCGATAAATACAATCGCATTAACCAATACTCGTTGATAAAATTTCATAACTTATTTATCATCCTTTTCATCAATTTCAATTGCATGGATTTCCTTACGGCCACTTGGATTGCCAGTAGTTGGTTGCCCTTCCCCCCGGAACTGGCGAAATGCTTCAAATGGACTAGGATTCTTACTAACTGGTCGTGGCATAATCAACGCCGCCACAATATACAAGGCCACCCCCATTCCTAATGTAAATCGTGGTAAAGGCAAGTGCCACATTGGTGCTGATGTCACAATGATTAAGCCGACATAAATTCCTCGTAGTAAGTTAGCGTTCCAACCAAAGAATTCGGCGAAGCCACCTAGGACTCCGAAGAATAATCTGTTGTTTGAACGACGTAATTGTTTAGTTTTTTTCATGCTGTTTATTTCCTTTCATGCGCCTAGCGCTAGTTAAAATTCTACACCTTCTAATTTTACCGTATTTATACCAGTTTGGCACGATAATGCACATTTATTACCGTTATCTTCATATTTTGATTGGCAATTTTTAGATTGGTAGTTGCCACTACGTGCCACGGAAGCTACTTGGTGCACCATGTTGGGAGCCAAGCTTTCCAAGCCTGTAGTCTTGGAAAGTCTGCGTGAACTGGGAGAGTAATCGCTAAAGCGCTAACTCTCCTCATTTCTCTTGAGCGAAGTGATGAATCACTTCCCAACACGGTGTAAAGGCTGCGCCCACCAAGTAGCTTCCTTAGGCACTCCGTTAGTTTGTACATTTTCAACAATAAAGACTGCGCAAAGCCAAAAATTCTACTCCATTGTTAAACTATTCAAATCAGCGTAGTGGTCGATAACGTCAATCAAGCTATTTATTCTAACGTGGGGTTGTCGTTTCTGCACTTTTCAGGTATCGAATTACTGGGAATCAATTGTCAGTGTTGTTTTTTTCATGCCATTGAGGCCTAGGGTGGTAAATGTTTTTTCTAGTTTGAGCATTATTCCTAACTAACGCAGTGGCTGGAAATTGCTTGGCGGGCGCAGCCTTTACACCGCGACTGGGGGAATATGTGTGAAACGCATATTTCCGCTGAGGATGAGATGAGGAGTTTTGGGGATTTATCCCCTAGACTCCCAGCTTATCCGAACCTCACAAGACCGCATTTTGGCTTGTGAGGTTGCTTCCAGCACGGTGCGTCAAGCAATTTCTAGACACGGAGTGGCCAATTTTATTCAATCCTAAGTCAGACTGAATAAAATCATATAAACCAAAAACACACCTACATAATTGCAGATGTGTTCTAAATGAATATTAAAGGGTTGAGCCGCCGGGGTTCAAGTCGACAATCTTACCAGTGCGCTTGTAAACGATCCATTCGGCAATGTTGGTGACATAATCGGCGATTCGCTTCAAGTGACCGGCAACTAGTAAGTAGTCGGTACCAGAAGTTGCCAGTTCAGAATCTTGTTCAATGCTCTTAATGACGTCTAAACGAACTTGATCAGACATTTCAGCCACTTGTGCATCACGTTCAGCTACTGAAGTTGCACCAAGCGCGTCATCGTTAACATATACGCCCAAAATATCTTTGACCATTTGACGGGTAATTTCACCCATGTTCGCAATGTTTTCTTCGATGTTAGCCATCCGCTTAGTTCCCTTAACCCGGATTGTTGCGGTTGCAATATCGCGGGCGTGATCACCCATCCGTTCAAGTTCTGAGACAGCCTTCAAAACTGTCACGATTTCACGTAAATCAATGGTAACCGGTTGGTACAAGGCAATCATTTCAAATGTCTTTTTTTCAATTGCCACTTCACGTGAGTTGATTTGTTCATCTTCTTTAATAATCAATTGGGCCGTTTCGCGATCGTGATTCACAAACGCAGTCACAGACTTACCAATTGTTTCACTGACCAGCATCCCCATTTCAGTAAATGAGGCGTCCAAATCAGCTAATTCTTCATCAAATAATCGACGCATATTTTGTCCCCTTTAGTATGTTTTATTTGTTATCGCTATCCAGGAATTTGTCTAACCGAAACGACCAGAAATATAGTCTTGGGTTTTCTTTTCTTTTGGATCAGTGAATAGTTTCGTTGTTGGACTGATTTCAATCAAATCCCCATCCATGAAGAATGCTGTCCGATCAGAAATCCGTGAAGCTTGTGACATATTGTGCGTCACAATGATAATCGTGTAGTCATTCCGGATGTTCATCAACGTTTCTTCAATTTTGTGTGATGACACAGGGTCAAGCGCACTAGTTGGTTCATCCAGTAACAAAATATCTGGTGAAACTGCTAATGTCCGCGCAATTGAAACTCGTTGTTGTTGCCCACCAGATAGTGACAAAGCACTTTTATGGAGGACGTCTTTAACTTCATCCCAAATGGCCGCTTGCTTTAGCGCCGTTTCAACTTTTTCGTCGAGCACAGCTTTGTTCTTTTCACCGGCAATGCGCAATCCAAACGCTACATTATCGTAGATTGAGAATGGAAATGGATTAGGTTGTTGGAACACCATACCGATTTCTTTACGCAATTCGACCGTATCCGTCGTTGGGGCATAGATGTTTTGGCCTTTGAACATGAAGTTACCAGTCACCGTCACACCGTCCGTTAAATCATGCATTCGATTAATCGCCCGAATATACGTTGATTTACCAGAGCCAGAGGGACCAATCAAAGCCGTAATCCCCTTTTCAGGAAAGTCCAAATCAATTCCGTGTAAGGCTTCTTTTTCGCCATAATAGAGGCGCACATTTTCAGTTGTTAAAATTGGTTCTGCCATATTTCCTCCATAATGTGCTCGTAAGAACTGCCTGCTTAGAATAACTTACTTATTTTGATAATTCATAATCCGAGCCACCAAATTCACTATGTTACTCACCGAAGCTAGCCGTTCTCGCACCGCACTTTCTCTTTTTCGCACTTTGCTTAACCAAAGTTACCTGAGATGTAATCGTTTGTAATTTCAACTTTTGGCCGAGTGAAAATCTTCCGGGTTTCATCATATTCTAAGACCTTGCCCATATGGAAGAATGCCGTGTAATCCGAAATCCGAGCAGCTTGTTGCATATTATGCGTCACGATTACAATGGTGTATTTTTCTTTAAGTTCTAATAATGTGTCTTCGATTTGCGATGTCGAAATCGGATCCAACGCACTGGCTGGTTCATCGAGCAACAAAATATCAGGCTTCATTGCAATCGCCCGCGCAATTACTAACCGTTGTTGTTGTCCACCTGACAACGCAAGGGCGCTTTTGCCCAAATCATCCTTGACTTGATCCCACAAAGCGGCTTGCTTCAATGAAGTTTCGACGATTTCTTCCAATTGTGCCTTATCTTTCATTCCGCGTTGCTTCAAAGCAAAAGTGATGTTATCACGAATTGACTTAGCAAATGGGTTCGGCCGTTGGAATACCATGCCGACGTGGCGGCGCATTTCATAGACGTCAACTTCTTTTGAATTAATATCAATGCCGCGGTACATGATGTTACCCTTCACCGTCGCAACCGTATCGTTCATCCGGTTCAACGAGCGCAAGAAGGTTGACTTACCAGAACCAGAAGCCCCAATCAATGAAGTAATCTTGTAACGTTCAAATTGTAAATCGCCTTCACTTAATGCTTCATTGTTGCCATAAAAAACTTTTAAATCTTTAGTTTCCAAGGCAATTTCGGCATCTTCGTCAAAACGGTAAATATTCCGTAATGGCGCCGTCGTATTCAATACTTTATTTTCATCCATCATCATTTTATTTCCTTTTTTATTAACGTGCGGCTGTTAATCGTTTGAACAAGACTTTGCCTAACCAACGAGCTAAGAGGTTAAAGATTAAGACCGCAATCACGAGGACTGCTGATGCACCGGCTGAAACAGCGGCGGCATCTGGCATAATTCCTTCTGAATTAATCTTCCAGATGTGCACAGCGAGAGTTTCAGCTGGTCGTAATGGGTTCAAAGGACTCGTAATGTCAAAGGGATTCCAGTTGCCAAAATTCAACGCTGGTGCTGATTGACCGGCTGTATAAATTAAGGCCGCGGCTTCACCGAACACCCGTCCGGCAGAGAGCACTACCCCAGTAACGATACTTGGTACCGCTGCTGGTAAGATGACATGCCCGACTGTTTCCCATTTTGACAAACCAAGGGCGGCTCCCGCTTCACGTTGCAAATCAGGAATCGACTTAAGTGAACCTTCAACAGAACGGGTGAGCAATGGTAAGTTGAACAACGTTAAGGCAATGGCTCCTGAAAGAACCGAGAAACCAAGTTTGAATTGAACCACGAAGAGCAAGAAACCGAACAAACCAACGACCACTGAAGGTAATGAGCTCAAGATTTCGATTGCTGTCCGGATGACCGCCGTAAACCAGTTTTGCTTGGCGTATTCATTCAAGTAAATCCCAGCACCTAAGGCAATTGGCAATGAAATCACCATCGTCAAAATTAATAAGTAAAATGAGTTAAAAAGTTGTACCCCAATCCCACCACCGGCTTGGAAGGCTTTGGCTGGTGAAGTCAGGAAGTGCCAACTCAAGTGTGGTACCCCATCAATTAAGATGAAGCCCAGCAAAGCTGCCAATAGGAGAATGACTAAGCTGGCAATTGTATACAACACAATGGTTGCGACTTTATTAGATGTTTTTGCGCTCATTATTTCAATTCTCCCTTCTTACCAATCAAACGAATGATGATATTAAAGACTAATGACATCAATAACAGAATTAAGGCGAGTGTCCAGAGCACATCATTTTGCATTGAACCCATCACTGTGTTACCAATTCCCATCGTCAAGACTGATGTTAACGTTGCTGCCGGGCTGATTAAGTTTCCTGGCATAATCGCAGCATTACCCACGACCATTTGGACGGCCAATGCTTCACCGAAGGCCCGCGCCATCCCGAAGACGACGGCAGTTAAAATTCCCGGCGTTGCTGCCCGTAAAATAACTTTGTAAATTGCTTGCCAGCGGGTTGCCCCAATAGCTAGCGCTGATTCACGATAATATTGTGGTACTGACCGTAACGTATCGACAGTCATTGAAGTTACAGTTGGGAGAATCATGACGAACAAGACAATTGTTCCTGACAGAATCCCAAAACCAGAACCACCGAAGATATTACGGATGAATGGGACAACAACCGTTAACCCAATGAATCCATACACAACTGAAGGAATTCCGACCAACAATTCAGTCACCGGTTGTAAAATTTTGGCACCGTACTTTGGTGAAATTTCAGTCATGAAGACCGCGGTTCCAATCGCAAACGGTGTCGCAATAATTGCTGATAACACCGTAATTAAGAATGAACCAACAATCATTGGTAATGCACCAGTTTCTGGCTTACCATTAGCACCATTGACTGACGGGTTCCACGTCTTACCTGTCATGAAGTCCCAAAAATTAATTTTATCAACGAAGAATGTTGCTAGTCCTTTTGAAGCGACGAAGTAAAAAATTGATACCACGACGATCGCAATTAAAAGCAAAGCTGAAATACTTAATGTTTTCCCGATACGTTCTTTTTTTGTTGCAATCGAAGTTTTTAACAAACTTTCACGGATCTCATCCATGAGCACTCTCCTTATGTTTCATGTATTCGGATGCCCGACTTCCTTGTATTTTACATATTTGGATATCCAGTCGGTTCCTAATTAATTGGCATTGTGTATTAGCTCCCGGTTGGAAACTTTTGATTATTTATTGATGACTTGACCATCGGCTTTCCGTTGCACATGCATATCATGAATTGAGATATATCCTAATTGTGGTACAACGGTATTTTGAATTTTTTCAGATTGTAAATAGTTTAGGAAGTCAGCGACCTGCCCTTTAGGCTGTCCCTTGGTATAGACGTGTTCATATGCCCAAATCTTCCAAGTGTTAGTTGTCACATTCGCAACTGTTGGTTCAACATGATCAATGGCAACTTTTTGCACTGACTTGTCAGCATATGAAAAGGCCACATAACTGATGGCACCTGGGGTTGTGGCAACGATTGAACGGACCATCCCAGATGAATCTTGTTCAGGTGCGGGTGCCGATTCAGCGCCTTTCAAGGCCCATTTTTCAAAGACCGCCCGCGTACCTGAGCCTGATGCCCGGTTTAACAAGGTAATCGCTAAATCTTTACCACCAACTTGTTTCCAGTTGGTAATCTTGCCCGTAAAAATTTGGATTAATTGCGCTTGGGTCAATTCTTTGATACCCGCGTCTTTGTTAGCAATTGGGGTAATCCCAACGACTGCGACTTGGTGATCAACGAGACCTTTAGCATTAATACCTTCTTTTTCTTCAGCGAACAAATCAGAGTCACCCATGGTTACGGCACCGGTTTGGACTTGTGACAGCCCAGTCCCAGTCCCACCACCTTGAACATTAATGAAGACGCCCAAGTGTTTACCGGCATATTCTTCACCAGCCGCTTCGACTAATGGTTGCAATGCGGTTGAGCCAACTGCGGTCATCTGCGTACCACCACCATTTTGTGCTCGTGTATTATACGAGTAGCCAAGCCACCCACCTAAGGCAACAACGATGATCGTTGTAATCACCCAACTGCGTTTCATATTCTAATGCCTCCTAGTTTAACTACGTTGCATGCCAGCCGCCAAGCGGTTCCGTCATGCACATCTTCTACTGTATTTAGTATACGTAAACAACGTAAAACCAATGTAGATGGAATGTAAAGATTGTGTAAAGACTATAATTCTTTTTACTTCACTAATCTGATAGTTAATATGGCTTTATTTCTTCTGACGTGGGATTGAGTAAAATTGGCCACTGCGTGCCAGTAAATTACTTGGCGCACCACGCTGGAAGCACATGTTCAAGCCAAAGTACGGTCTTGAACAACTCGGATAAGCTGGGAATCTACGGGAATAAATTCCCTAGATTCCTCATCTTATCCTCAGCGGCGACATGTGTTCCACACATATCACCCCAGTCGCGGTGTAAAGGCTGCGCCCGCCAAGTAATTTACCGCCACTTCGTTAGTTAGGAATAATGCTCAAACTAGCAAAAAATAGGTACCGACCATAGACCACAATGGCATGGGAAAGAGTTGGACCAAAAATCAGGTATCACCCTTCAAATTTGAATTACCAAATAAAAAACCGACATATCAACGTTTCTGAAAACGAGAATGCCGGTTTTTACATAATTTTTAATGGTTACCATTTTAATTGACTGGGTTACCACCTACAGTCATTAAATGTACTAATATATCCAATTTTTTATTGCTTACAATTTACGCTTCTTACTGAACGCATACAAACCAATGACACCAGCGAGCGCAATTGCACCGATGACTGGTAAGACTCGGTTAACAACGTACCCTGATTGTGGTAACACCCTGTCAGAGTTACGCCGAACGCTACTAGTAGGTGTATTGAAACCAGAATCAGTACTCAACGGCATGTAACGCGTACTTGATGAACGCGATGTGTCCCTGTTGGTGTTAGTGCTACCAATTCCACTAGTACCTGTGCTATTACCACCAGTTACTGGTAATCCAGTTGGATTATTGGCGGTATTAGAACTTGAGCTCTTAGCAGTGCTGTCATCATTCTTCTTGTCTGTGCTACTTGATGCCGCTGACGAACTCGTGCTGGCAGTTGATGATGATTGACTGCTTGAGTTTCCTGCAGAATTATTGTTACTGTTATTTGTATTACTACTGCTGTTGGAACTATTATTTGAGCTACTACTTGAGCTGCTACTATCGTTATTCTTTACAGCCGTCTTAGCGTAGACAAACTTATAACTCCGCCCGGCATTGGCACCGAGGGTCAATTGTTTGCCAAATGAATCCGGTACGGCTTGCCACGTATAATCACCTACTACACGCGAAAGGCCACTAATACTAAGTTCTTTAAAATCATAGCCATTAATCGCAAGCTCTTTATCGTCTAAATCCAAGATATCATTCATAAAGCCAGTCACCTTTTCAGGAGTAACAAGGTTCTGGTCATTAATGTCGACACGATAAATTGTAAATTCTGAAGTAGCTGCCTGATATTGATAAACAATCTCGTTCATCCCAATACTAATCGTCCCATTCTCAGTACCACTGTACAACGTCGGCTTGCCGTAACCAGCAATTGTTGGAATCGTTGGAAGATCATATTTAGTACCAACTTTTCCACTGAGCGTAAATGATGTGATTGGCTTCCGATCCGCACCCGTTGAAATAACTTGACCATCTTGGTCGATATATTTATAAGTGACTGTCCCACCAAGTTGCCATTTATCATGACCGACGAGTGGATATGAATTATTTAAATCATTAATATTAGCTAAGAATTTTTGTGCTGCTGATACATCACTATCGCCATTTAATGGAATAACAATCCCACCCGGATGAGGATTATAAAATGTATCATTTTCAATAGTTAAAGCTGTATTTAAGTTTCCAATAATTAGTTGGCTCAACGTACCATACTGATGCTCATTATAATAATCGTAAATTGGCGAATACACGCTCTCATTGATTTGAATTAAATTTGGTAAATTAGTTAGTGTTAATGTCTGTAGGGTGGTCTGCCCAAAAACGTTGTCCTCAATCGTTTCCAGCTTTGCCAAATTATTAATTGTAACAGTAGTTAAATTTTTGCAATTATAGAACAATTCTGATGGAAGTGATTCTATTTTAGCAAGTCCATCGAAAGTGACTGTTGTTATACCACTATCGCCATCGAACATGTCACGGGGCAATGATCTTAAATTATCAAGATTCGTAAAATTAACTGTCTTTAAGCTTTCACAGCTGTTAAATATGGCATCCCCGATTCTGGTAAGCTTTGGTAAATTGGCCAGATTAACACTGCCCAAATTGTCTTCCTCTTCATAATATCCGGTCATAAATGAACCCGCAAACGCTCCGTCACCAATACTTGTTAACGCTGGTAAGTTCGTCAAATTAACGGTGCGCAAGGCTCCACAATTCGCAAAAGCATTATTTCCAATGGTTTTTAAATTATCCAAATTTGATAATTCGATTGCTTCCAAGGTTTCAGAGCCGTCAAACGCACTTTCACTGATAGTTTGTAATGAAGTTAATGAATTAAGATCCACTGTTCTCACCGATTCGATACCGCTAAACGCATAAGATCCGATACCAATTATCGACGTTGCAAATTCTGCTGGAAACGTAACATGTCCATCCCAACTTTGCCAATCTCCTAAAGCTAGGTACTCGTTAAATGAATCGCTAACTCCGGTTATAACCCCATTTGTAACCTCAAAATCATCGGCAGTAAACTCATGTACCTCACCATCATCGGATATCGCCCGATCAGTTTTTTTAGCTTTATTTTTTATTTTTGAAGTCGGTACTTTTGTTGCCAATTCAGTTTGGTCGGTAACTTCCTTATCAGCTAAAGCAATCGGAGTCACCCCCATTCCACCAAGCAAGGTAGTCGTGGCAATACCGGCATACAAAAAATGTTTACCATTTAAGTGTTCTGTTATTTTATAAAAATTATGATGTGGCTCTTTCTCATGTTTCATTAGCATTGCTCCTTAGCGGTTAATTTAGTAGATATTAATACTGAGCACAGTCGGTTATTATTTAGTTTTTTTCTTATTGAACACATATAAACCAATTACCCCAGTAAGAGCAAGAACACCAAAGATTGGTAAAATATGGTTAACAATAGCCCCAGATTGTGGCAATGCTTTACTAGCATTATTATTCGGAGCGTTACGCGGCGTATCCGTGCTCAGCGGAATAAATTTCGAATTCGTGACTTGTGACTTGTTTATTTTCTTAGTACCGGTGCCACTAACTTCAGTACTGTTTCCCCCAGTGCTTGGGAGTGCATTCGGATTTTGCGTAGAGCTTGAACTTACAGGCGAATTATCATTTTTACCAGTCGTGGTACTTGATACCGTAGCTGAACTCGACGTAGCCGGTTTTTCACTACTTGAACTTGCACTACTACCAGTTGAACTATTATTATTCGTGTTAGTATTGTTGTTATTCGTAGTATCGTTATTTTTATCTGGTGTTAATGTTGCAGTCTTAGAATACACAAACTTATAGTTACGACCGGCATTTGCTCCAAGTGTTAGTGATTTACTAAAAGAGTCACCCACTGATTGCCATCCATAGTCGCCAACTGCACGTGACAAAGTACTAATATTAAGTTCCTTAAAATCATAACCATTGATAGCTATTTTTTTGTCATCCAAATTCAATGTATCATTAGTAAAACCAGTAACCTTTTCAGGTAACACCAAATTATTATCATTAGTATCAACACGGTAAATCATAAATGAAGCCATCTCTGCTTGATATTGATATACGATTTCGTTCATACCAGGACTAAAAATACCGTTCTCAACACCACTGACTAATGTTGGTTTGCCATACCCCGCAATTGTTGGCAGCATTGGTAAATCGTATTTTTCCCCAGCTATACCAACGATTGTCACTGCTTTCACCGGCATATTATCCGTTCCCAATTTGATAACTTGTTCATTTTGGTCGATATACTTGTACGTTATTGCGCTACCCACGTGCCATTTTTCGTTCACAGAAACATATACGCTATCCCCGATATAATTATTAGCCGCAACAAATTTTTGCGCCGTCGTTAAATCAGTAATCCCATCAACTGGAATTACAAGTCCGCCTGGTTTAACTATGTGTAGTGCTTCAGTTTCCAGCGTTAATCCGGCATTTAAATTCCCAACAATAATACGATCTAAAGTCGGGCTACTTTCGTCCCAATTAGAAAACGCATCAGAATCAATGTGAATTAAATTCGGTAAATTTGTCAAACTCAGCATTTGTAAGCTTCGCGCATCATTCAAAGCGTTGGTCTCAATATTTTTTAACTTAGGTAAATCGTTAACCGTCACTGTGGCTAAATTTTCACATTCACTAAAAAGGTTATAGGTCAATGATTGTAGACTATCCAGCCCGCTAATTGTGACCGCATTTAACTTTCCACAATATTCAAACACGCCTGTGTCTCCGTGGTAGGTCCCCTCATAATCAGCAGGATCATAATTATCATACGTTCCCGCATCATAATAACTTGTTCCCAGTTTCGATAGTAATGGCAGACTAGCTAAATTAACCGTTTCTAAATTTTCACAATCATAAAATGCCCCCGCACCAATCGTGGTTAAATTAGCTAAATTGCTGATATCAATTGCTTCCAAGAAAACATTGTCAGCAAAAGCATACTCACCAATGGTTTCTAATGCAGTTAAGGCATTAAGATTAACTGACCTGAGTGGAATACCTTGAAATGCCTCATCGCCAATCCCTGTAATTGTCGTTGCAAATTCATCTGGAAAAGTTATCAAACCGTCCCACTTAGAACCATCTTCATACATATAATTTAAAAAATTGTCAGTAAAACCAGTTATTACCCCATCGATAACAGCAAAATCATCTGCCGTAAATTCATAAGCCTCGCCACCATATGACCAAGCACGACTGGCTTTTTTTGACTTACTTTTTATTTTCTTAGGTGCGACTTTATTCACTAATTCCATTTGATTAGTATCTGCCTTATCCGCTAATGCAACTGGTGTGGCACCAATTCCACCAATTAATGTCGTTGTGGCAAGCCCTGCGTACAGAAAATGCTTACCATTCAAATGTTCTGTTAATTTGTATAGATTATGATGTGGCTCTTTTTTGTGTGTCATTCATTGCACTCCTCATATAATTAGTTTTAATACTATTAATTTTACTAAGAAAATATGAAACAATTTTGTACACCATATACTAAAAGATTGAAGCTAAATCCAGCCTCGTCCAAACCGTCTAATTAGTTTTCGTAATTAGACGAATCCAACTAATATCATCTTTAGATTCCACGGTAAAAATATTAGTGTACACAAAAAGGGCAACTCGTTTTCATGCACAAGTTACCCTTTCTTAATTAGGTTGATAAATACTATACTAATGCGTAATTATTTTTGGGATGCTTACAATTTACGTTTCTTACTGAAAGCATACAAACCAATGACACCAGCGAGCGCAATTGCACCGATAACTGGTAAAACTCGGTTAACAACGTACCCTGATTGCGGTAAATTCTTGGTGTCGTTACCACGAATACTACTTGTAGGCGTATTAAAACCAGAATCAGTACTCAACGGAATATAGCGTGTATTTGATGAACGCGATGTATCTGCATTGGTGTTACCAATTCCACTAGTACCCGTACTATTACCACCAGTTACTGGTAACCCCGTCGGATCATTTGTGGTACTAGTACTTGAACTCTTGGCAGTGTTGTCATCATTTTTCTTATCCGTACTACTTGATGCCGCTGACGAACTCGTGCCAGCAGTTGATGATGATTGACTGCTTGAGTTTCCCGCAGAATTATTGTTACTGTTATTCGTATTGCTAGTACTACTGCTGTTGGAACTATTATTAGAGCTATTACTATCGTTATTCTTTACAGCTGTCTTAGCGTAGACAAACTTGTAACTCCGCCCAGCATTGGCACCGAGGGTCAATTGTTTGCCAAATGAATCTGGTACAGCTTGCCATGAAAAATCACCAACAGCCCGTGAAAGTGACGTGCTATTAAGTTCTTGGAAATCATAACCAGCAATTGCAAGCTGCATATCATCTAAATCCAAAATATCATTAGTAAATCCGCTGATTTTTTCAGGTGGCACAATATTTTTATCATTCGTATCGACACGATAAATGGTAAATTCAGACGTCGCACCCTCATATTGATAAACAATCTCGTTCATCCCAATGCCAATTGCACCGTTCTCAGTACCACTGACCAATGTAGGCTTACCATAGCCAGCAATCGTTGGTGTTGCTGGTAAATCGTACTTAGTACCAACTTTTCCGCTGACTGTAAATGCTTTCACAGGTGTTCGATCAGTCCCAAAAGTAATCACCTGACCATCTTGGTCGACATACTTGTAGGTAACCGTACCACCAAGTTCCCATTTTCGACTTCCAGTAAATTGATTATCATTATTTAACTCATTAATACTAGTAAGAAATTTTTGGGCTGTTAGCACATCACCATCACCATTCAGTGGAATAACAATTCCACCTGGATGAGGCATCTCAAACGCATTTTCCTCGACAGTTAACGCTGAATTTAAATTACCAACAATCAGTTGATTAAAAGCGCCATATCCATCATCATCACGTTCGTTAGCATCATATACGTACCTGCCGATATAAATTAAATCAGGCATATTCGTTAACGTCAGCGTTTGTAGCGCTGTATTTCCTAAAAATGTGTCTTCAATACGTTGTACCTTGGGTAAGTTATTGAGTGTAACGTTTGTTAATTCCGGGTTATCACTAAGCAGATCTTCCGGTAATACTTTTAAGCTATCAAGACCGTCAAGGGTAACACTTGTCAGATGCTCACAACCACCCAGCGCGTAACTGCCAATACTTGTTAACTTTGGTAAATTGGTTAGAGTAATTGTCCCTGAATAATCCACATTATCCATCCATCCCCAATTCATAGAATAAGCAAAAGCATAATCATCAATGGTTGTCAGGTTCGGCAAATTATTCAACGTAATTGAAGTGGCCCCTCCCAAGTCGCCAAATGCACTATTACCAATCTTTTTTAAATGTTGTAAATTAGAAAGATCAATTTTTTCTAAATAGTAGGCACCACTAAAAGCGCCATCCCCAATAAATTCTAACGCGGTTAACGAATTAATATCAACCGCAGTTAGTGCCTCCATACTCAGTGCACTTGGACCAATCCCCTTGATTGTAGTCGCAAATTCGGCTGGAAATGTAATTTCTCCATTCCAAGGAGAATATTCTGACCACGCCTCTACGGTCTCGAAAAACGAATCATCCATCCCTGTAATGACACCGTGTTCAACAACAAAATCTGCTGCCGTAAAATTATAGGCTTGACCAGTATCTGACCACGAGCTTCCGTATCTTTTGTTTTTCGTTTTCGTCTTGGTAGGAACTGCTGTAGTCACTAACTCGGTGGCATTAGCAGCCGGTTTATCAGCTAAGGCGATTGGAGTTGCCCCCATTCCACCGATTAACGTGGTCGTTGCAAGCCCAGCATAGAGAAAATGCTTACCATTCAGATGTTCGGTTATGCGATAAAAATTATGATGTAGTTCTTTATCATTTGTCATTAGCGGGATTCCTCCTTTATTTCCATTTTTTTCTAATTATGTCAGCGTACTTACTCAATTAGTACTTACGTTTTTTCTTACTAATAGCATACAAACCAATGACACTAGCGAGGGCAATTGCGCCGATTGCTGGTAAGACCCGGTTAACGATAACTCCCGATTGTGGCAACGACTTACCGTGGTATTTACTACGGATACTAGTTGGCATATTGTGGGGAGTGTCAGTGCTAAGCGGAATGTACCTAGTGTTTGACGAACGTGACGTAGTTGTCCGATTATTTCCAATCCCACTAGTTCCAGTACTATTACCACCCGTGCTTGGGAGCGCATTCGGATCTTGTGTAGAACTTGAAGTTGCTTTCGAATTATCATTTTTCCCACTAGTGCTACTTGATGTCGTTGATGAACTCGATGCCGCTGGTTTTTCACTACTTGAACTTGCGCTACTACCAGTTGAACTATTATTGTTCGTAGTAGTATTGTTGTTATTGGTATTAGAATTATTTTGATCTGGGGTTGGTGCCGGCGTCGCGGTCTTAGCGTACACGAACTTATAGCTACGCCCAGCATTCGCACCAAGAGTCAGTGATTTACCAACTGAATCCGGTGCAGCTTGCCATGTATAGGCGCCAACTGCCCGTGAAAGCGTACTGATATTAAGTTCTTGGAAGTCATAACCGTTAATTGCAAGTTGTTTATCATCTAAATCTAATGTATCATTTGCAAATCCAGTAACTGTTTCCGGTTCAACCAAGTTCTTATCGTTAGTATCAACGCGATAAATCATAATCGAAGCAGTTGCCGCTTGATATTGATAAACAACTTCTTGTAAACCATAGCCAAAAGTTCCAGTTTCAGTACCACTGACTAATGCTGGATTTCCGTAACCCGCAATTGTTGGTAGTTTTGGTAAATCATATTTTGAGCCGACTTTCCCACTAATCGTAAATGCTTTAACCGGCGTATTATCAATACCTGCTGTAATAACCTGGCCGTCTTGGTCAATAAACTTGTAGCTAATCGCACTCCCAATATGCCATTTCTCATTGCCTAATAAGTTCCCACTATTGGCCCCCGTACCATTGATGGCCGGCATAAATTTTTGAGCACTCTGTAAATCAGTAACTCCATCAACTGGGATTACAATTCCACCCGGAGCTGGCAGTTCAAACGCCATCGCTTCAACAATTAACGCCGAGTTGACGTTACCAATAATAATCTGGTTCAAATTCCCATAATCCCAATTAGGGTAGTATATATAAGAATCAATATGAACTAAATTCGGTAAATTTGTTAACGTCAATGTTTTTAAACCAGTCGTCCCAGTAATTGAATTTGTTTCAATATTTTTTAACTTAGCTAAATTGTTGAACGTAATCGTTTCAATATTAATACAGTCATAGAAAAGCTGGTTAGGAATCGCTCTTAATGCACTAAGCCCATCAAAAGTCACTGATTTTATATTTTCACAACTTTGGAAAACCC
The DNA here is from genome assembly GCF_004358325.1 of Periweissella cryptocerci. Classification (NCBI taxonomy): domain Bacteria; kingdom Bacillati; phylum Bacillota; class Bacilli; order Lactobacillales; family Lactobacillaceae; genus Periweissella; species Periweissella cryptocerci. The sequence continues at coordinate 1,157,375 of NZ_CP037940.1, forward strand.
CAGGAATGCTCCAATTAAAAGAATTATTGTAGTAGTCGCTATCATCGATAATAGAATCGTCATCATAATAGTCATCCCCATACATTCTCTGGCCGAGCATTTCCAGTACCGGTAAATTAGATAGATTAACCGCCTCTAAACCCGTACAGTTGTAGAATGCTCCCGCATCAATAGTTACCAGATGTTCTAAATTAGAAATATCAACCGATTCTAAGGCATAACTATCAGCAAATGCATGCTCACCAATCGTTTCTAATGCAGTTAGTGCATTAAGATCAATTGTCCGCATTTGAGATCCTCTAAACGCATCATTACTAATCCCAGTAATTGTTGTCGCAAATTCAGCAGGGAACGTTACCGCACCGTCCCAATGGCAATCGTCCGTGTATAAATAATCATCAAAAAATGATTGGCTAAATCCGGTAATCACACCGTCTTCCACGTCAAAATCATCTGCGGTAAAGTCATAAGTATCGCCACCATCGGCCCAAGTCCGGCTGGCTTTTTTTGATTTGTTTTTATTTTTTTTAGGGGCAACTTTGTTAACCAATTCCGTTTGATTTGAATCGGCCTTATCCGCTAATGCGAGCGGTGTCGCACCCATCCCTCCAATTAAAGTCGTTGTAGCAAGACCGGCATAGAGAAAGTGTTTACCATTCAAGTGTTCTGTTAATTTATAAATATTATGATGTGATTCTTTTTCTTTTATCATTAGCGAAACTCCTTATATGCTTAATTTGATACTATTAATACTACTAACAGAATATGAAGCAATTGTGCGTGTCGCATTCAAAAAAAATGAAGCTTTTAAGACGCCTCCCCAAAATGTTTATTTATCATTCCGAATTAGACAAACCCTTTGTTTATGTCATTTACAATGTGTTCCCCACTGTTAATGACGTACTGCACGCAAAAAAAAGCACTAACGAAAAAAATCGTTAGTGCCTTCTGTTTATTTAAAATCCATGGTAATCGTCGTGCCCACACCGACTTGGCTCTTCAAAAATAACTGGCCGTTCATTTTTTCGACTAGTTCTTTGACGATGGCCAGGCCCAAGCCAGTTCCACTTGCTATCTGGCGTGTTCGCGATGGATCGCCACGATAAAAGCGTTCAAACACGCGGGGTTGCTGTTCAGTCGGAATCCCAATCCCGTTGTCGTGGACAACTAGGCGCCAACCAACCGGTAATATTTCGGCACTGACACTGACAAAGCCGCCTTCGTGACCGTATTTGATTGCATTTCCAACCAGATTCTTTAAAATTTGCGCGAGGGCTTTTGATTGTGTCTTCACTCGCATGTCAGCCCCCACTTCGTCGCGTAGCTCAATATTACGTTGGTTAGCGACGACTTGAATTGTCGCTAACTCATGCTGAACCCATGATGCTAGCTCAATTTCTTCAATGGCCGCTTTACCACCGTAATCACCATTCAAGCGTGAAATCGAGAGGACATCTTCAATCAAATCAATCAAGCGCTTACTTTCTTCGTCGATGATTTTCAAAAATTGCTCCAACGTTGCCGGATCGTCTTTTGCTCCTGCTAATAGGGTTTCACTAAAACCACTAATCGCAGTAATTGGCGTTTTCAACTCATGTGAAGCGTTGGAAACGAAATCGGCTTGCATCTGTTCCAATTGGGCAACTTCGGTAATATCATACAACAAGATAATAATCTGAAAATGCGTGCTCGTAGTCGCATGATATATCGTAGATACTTCTAACGTCTTTTGCCCAATTCCAGTTTCAAACTCCAACGTTGCCCGCTGATTCATTTCCGTTTGCATCGTTTTTTCAACTAACGCCGATAAGCCATAGTGGCTACTTGCATCCGCATATAGTAGGTGATTAATTTGTAAATCTAAGCCTAACAACTCACTTGCAGCCGGATTGGCCATTTTAATTTTACGGTGTCGATTAACTAGCAATACCCCCACCGGCAAATATTCCAGCAACGTTGAGAGTTCACCTTCTTGCCGCTGTAAACGATAAATTTGATCGCGTTCAAATGACTGCACCTTGTTAATTGCGGTCGCCAGTGAATAATATGGATCTTCTTGTTCCAGCAGAATATGTCCTGGATTTTGTGTTTTGGTAATATCATCCAATTTGGCACTCATCATCGCCATCGTATTTTGGTGACGAATTACCATGCGTGCATAAAAGATAATTTCAATCAGGGTCAGCACAACTGCAATCACAAGGCTTCCTGGTACAAAGTTATCTCGGACTAATGGTGCCTCAAAAACGTCAACAATCAGAACTAAAAGAACATTGACCGTAATGAATCCAAGACTCGTTAATCCAATTCTGCGAATGATTGCTTTTTGCATACAGTTACTTTCCCTTTTCTACAATAAATTGATACCCAAATCCGCGTACCGTTTTTAGCACTTGTGGTGATTTTGGATCAACTTCAACTTTATCACGTAAGTGTGACACATGAATATCAACCATCCGGGTTTCACCTGCATAATCATAGCCCCAGACGCCGCTCAAAATTTCATCACGACTCAAAACACGATTTTTTCGTTCAACTAAAAATAATAATAATTCATATTCTTTTGGTGTTAGATTTGCATCCTCACCATCAAGCGTCACTTGTTTAGCATCTTTGTTAATCACAATGCGCCCAAAATCCAAGCTATCACTCGCATCTTCTGTTGTAGCACTAGTCTGGACATCGTCATAACGGCGCATCACGGCTTTTATGCGCGCCAAAACTTCGCGTGGGCTAAAAGGTTTGGTGACGTAATCATCGGCACCAATTTCTAGTCCAAGGACTTTATCGAACTCATCACCTTTAGCCGTCACAATAATGATTGGCGTTTTAATTTTTTCTTGCCTCAGCCGTTTCGTAACTTCAATCCCATCAATTTCAGGTAACATTAAATCCAGTAAAATTACATCGTATGCATTTTTACTCCCCATATTAAAAGCCATTAAGCCATCGGTTGCCACATCAACTTCGTAGTCAGCCTGTTTTAAATTATATTCAAGCAATGTTGCAATCGCTGGTTCATCATCGACAACTAAAACTTTCCGCATTTACCTGACCTCAAATCTAGTAATTTACCTTAAGTATATCAAACTACAAAAAAAGCGATACAGTATAAACTGTATCACTTTCGTAAATGTTGTGTAAATTCAGCAACTCGGAGTGTTTTACCACCCCATATTCCGAAAGTTGGCCACTAAACGACCATTAACATTAAAATTCATGAGAACTTTTACTCTGGATTCTGTAAACTCAATTTCCATTGGAGATAAGCATTGATAAATGGATCAAGATTCCCATCCATCACTTGTTGGGGATTACTGCTTTCATAATTGGTGCGGTGATCTTTAACCATACTATATGGGTGGAATACGTATGACCGAATTTGTGAGCCCCAACCGTTTTCCATTTGTTCACCGGCGATTTCAGCCCGTTCTTTCGCTTTCTTTTCTTGTTCCAATTGATATAATTTAGCCTTCAGCATTGCGAGGGCTTTGTCTTTATTTTGGAATTGTGAACGTTGGGCTTGAGAAGAGGTCACCAAACCAGTTGGAATGTGCGTCAAACGGACCGCTGAACTGGTTTTATTAATATGTTGTCCACCAGCACCAGATGAGCGGAACACATCCATTTTGATGTCATCCCAGCTAATATCAACTTCGATGTTGTCATCAAGTTCAGGCATCACATCCACTGAAACGAATGACGTGTGGCGGCGACCCGCTGAATCAAATGGTGAAATCCGCACGAAGCGGTGCACACCTTTTTCAGACCGCAAATAGCCATACGCATTATGCCCTTGAATTGACAAAGTAGCTGATGATAAACCAGCCACGTCATCGGGTTGATAATCCATAACTTCTACCTTGAAGTTATGTTGTTCAGCCCAACGCGTGTACATCCGGTACAAATTTTGTCCCCAGTCGGCTGACTCAGTTCCACCAGAACCCGGGTGAATTTCCAAAATCGCATTATTAGCATCATATGGTTCATTCAGCAATTGCGCCAAACTATATGCTTCCATCTTTTTAGCTAAGTCATCAATTTCAGCGTAAAGTTCTTCTTCTAAATCAGCATCCGGCATTTCATCGAGTAATTCAATTGTAGCTTCGATATTGTCGGTACCGTCTTGTAAAGTCATGAACGTATCACGGCGATTCCGTAATTCGTTCGTCGCATCAATCACGACTTGCGCAGCTTGATTATCATCCCAAAAACCTGGTTGTGCCATTTCATATTCATTTTCGGCAATTTGCCCATCCAAAGCATCTAAGTCCAGCGAACCTTTGAACTTAACGATTTGATCTTTCATTTCTGAAAGTTGGCGTTTAGCATCACTTAATTCCATTTTTTATATTCCTTTTTGTTTCATTCAAATTCTACTTATTACAGTATATCACGTTGCATAAAACCACACTAATTTGCTTTTTAATTATTCGCCCACAAAAAACGGCTAAAATTTTTCTATAGCGGAATTTGGATATGCGTCTCGGATTGATTTCCACTACGAGGCTGGAACCAGTCTGGACACCGTGATGGAAGACAAGCATTTGAAGCTTGGTTCGCTAACGCGGTAACCATCTTCACAAATCCATAATCAGTAACGAAACCCGTTACTGATTATGCCATCACGGTGCGAGCTAAAGTCCAGACTGTTTCCAGCCTCTTCGTTAGTTTGAGCAGGCAGTCTGACTAGTAATATTCCCGCAATCCTTGTCGCTGCAAGTTTAGCGGTAATCAATAATTCCACGCTCACCTAGCGGAAGTGACACCACGTGTCGGGTTTGTCGCTGAGGGTAGAGCCGACCGGGCCTTATTTGTCCAGCGTAGCTACAAATGTGAGCAGTTTTTTGGCTTTAGCCATTAGACTGCCAGCTATCCCGAATTGCCCAAGACAGACATCCAAGCCTGCAAGGCTAATCTAATCGGGTTTTGATTAGATTCAGTTGTTTGTTGCAAACAAACTGCTGGAATGTTTTGCGTTGCCGTACCTCAGGCATAAGCAAGCGGCTTGGGCATGCGCTTCCAGTGTAGTGCGCCAAGTAATTTACTGGCACGTAGTGGGCAATATTATTCAATCTCACGTCAAACGAAAAAGCGCCCCAACTATCGAAGTAGTTGAGACGCAATTTAATGTTATGCATTTAAGTTTTGACGGATTTCTGCCTTCATGAACAAACGGGTAACATCATATTCGATGTCCGCAACCATTTCTTCAAACATGCGGTAACCTTCAGTTTGGTATTCAACCAATGGGTTCAATTGACCGTAACCACGCAGGCCAATCCCTTGACGCAATTGATCCATTGCGTCGATGTGGTCAGTCCAGTGGTTATCAACAACTCGGAGAATAACAACTTTTTCAAATTCTAACATTTGATCGGCATCATAGAGTTGCTTAACCTTTTCGTCATAAACGTCCATACCCTTTTGGTACAAGAAGTCGATGATTTCTTCCTTAGTCTTACCAGTCAAGTCAGACACTGCTAATTCGTCTTCCTTAACCAAGACCGCCGTAGCAAAATCAACGATTGGTTCAAGTTCCCATTCTTCTTGCTTACCAAGTGTGTGGGCTTCAACAACACGTTGGATTGTGCGCTTCACCATTGGCTTAAGCACGTTTTCCAATGACTTGTCTTCGTCGATGATTTGGTTACGTTCAGCGTACATAACTTCACGTTGTTCACGCATAACATCATCGTATTGCAAGACGTTCTTACGTGAATCGTAGTTGTTACCTTCAACTCGTTTTTGCGCTGATTCAACTGAACGTGTAATCAATTTGTTCTTGATAACGGCATCTTCATCTGCAACGTTCATCCGTTGCATCATGTTCTTAATCCGTTCTGCACCAAAGCGCAACATCAAGTCATCTTCAAGTGAAAGGAAGAATTGTGAGTATCCCTTATCACCTTGACGACCTGAACGACCACGTAATTGGTTATCAATCCGACGTGATTCGTGACGTTCAGTCCCAATCACAGCCAAACCACCGATTTCAGCCACGCCAGGTCCAAGCTTGATATCCGTTCCACGACCAGCCATATTAGTGGCAATCGTAACGGCACCGTTTTGACCGGCATTCGCAATGATTTCAGCTTCACGTGCGTGGTTCTTGGCATTCAAGACGTTGTGAGGAATACCTTCGTTATCAAGCAAGTGTGACAAGTATTCAGAAGTTTCAACCGCAACAGTCCCAATCAAGATTGGTTGGCCTTTGCCGTGAAGTTCCTTAACTAAATCAATCACTGCGTCAAACTTAGACTTAAGTGATGGGTAAAGCAAATCAGCTTCATCAAGACGCGCAACGGGCATGTTAGTTGGAATTGAAATAATTTCCATGTTGTAAATTTCACGGAATTCTTCTTTTTCAGTTTGGGCAGTCCCAGTCATCCCTGAGAGCTTTTTGTACATCCGGAAGAAGTTTTGGTAAGTGATGTTAGCCATCGTCTTGTTTTCTTCTTGGATTTCAACGTGTTCCTTAGCTTCAATGGCTTGGTGTAAACCATCTGAGAAACGACGACCATCCATGATTCGACCGGTAAAGCTATCAACAATCATAACTTCATCATCAGAAACCACGTAATCCTTATCCTTAAGCATAATGTAGTTGGCACGCAAACTTTGATCCAAGTGGTGAGTCAAAGCCGTGTTTTCAGCATCATACAAGTTTGCTAAGTTGAAGAATTCTTCAGCCTTGTGGATACCAGCATTCGTCAATGAAATTGTCTTTGATTCGAGATCAACTTTGTAGTCAGTCTTTTCTGTCAAAGTCTTAACAAAACGGTCAGCACGTTCGTACAAGGCAGTTGTACCAGATGAAGGACCAGAGATAATCAATGGTGTCCGCGCTTCATCAATCAAAATTGAATCCACTTCATCGACAATAGCAAAGTTCAATGGGCGTTGTGAACGTTCGTCAGCTTCCGTCACCATGTTATCACGCAAGTAATCAAAACCAAGTTCTGAGTTAGTTGAGTAAGTAATATCGGCGTTGTAGGCATCACGCTTTTCATCAGGTGTCATGTCAGATGCATTAATACCAACAGACAAGCCTAACCAGTTATAAACTTCACCCATTTCAGCGGCATCACGCGCAGAAAGGTATTCATTAACCGTAACAACGTGGACACCCTTGCCAGCAAGTGCGTTCAAATAAACTGCCATTGTGGCCGTCAAAGTTTTACCTTCACCAGTCCGCATTTCGGCAATGTTACCTTCGTGCAAGACAGTTGAGCCCATGATTTGGACCTTAAATGGGTACAAGCCCAAGACACGTTTGTCAGCTTCACGAATTGTTGCAAATGCTTCTGGCAACAAGTCATTCAAAGTTTCGCCGTTTTGGTAACGTTGTTTGTATTCTTCAGTTTTTGCTTTTAATTCTTCATCGCTGTAAGCAGCCATTGCATCAGCATGTGATTCAACCTTAGCTGCGATTTTTTCAAGTCGTTTTAATTCACGAGAATCGCTTTCGATCCAAGTCCGTAAAAAGTTAGCCATATGTTTATATTCCTTCTTTTCTAATCAGGTCTTATTTTATTTATTTAATATATTTCATTAGAAAATAATCCACTCTATATACTACCAGAAAGAAGCGGTATATTAAAGGATTTTCACAATTAAGTCAAGAATTTAGCCTCAATATAATCAAGCTATTAGAGGACTGCCTTAGCACTCCAAACCTTTCGCTTGAAAATTCGCTCAGTTACTAACTTAATGTCGACTTGACCGTGTTCTTCAGGCCAATCACGGTCATCATTAAAACCAACACTTTTCGGCAATTTTGGGCCATTTTTGGCACCTTTAGAAAAGTATTCGGCATGACCATCGTGATTGTAGAGATACCCTTCAGACAACTCGCCGACCCAATTTCCTTCAAAATCATACATAATGCCTTTGAAGATGATGCCATGGAAAGTGCCATCGTAGCCGTATAATTCTTTGTCATGGTTCAGATACAACTTAGGCTCACCGGTTCTATCATAAAAGACTAAATCACTCATATATCAGCCTCCTTCGCTTTTTTCGAATATACTTTATGTAATATTATAACCCAATAAATCTCTTGTCACTGCAAAAAATCCACTCACCGAAGTAAGTGGATTTTTTATTATTGGTTTTCAGAGGAATTAAGCTTCTGAAGCTTCAATCAAGCCGTAGCGACCATCTTCACGACGGTACACGATGTTAACACCTTGGTCTTCATCTTCGTATACGAAGAAGTCATGACCCAAGAGATCCATTTGAAGAATTGCTTCTTCTGAATCCATTGGCTTCAATGAAACGTGCTTTGTACGTACTACTTCGATTACGTCTTCTTCATCTGGCATCATTTCTGGAACGATGTCACCTGAGAAGTCGAGACCCTTAAAGCCCTTTTCACGAGACTTACGGTTAACCTTAGTCTTGTGCTTACGGATTTGACGTTCTAACTTATCAGTTACAAAGTCAATCGCTGCGTACAAGTCTGGTTGAGTTTCTTCCGCACGTAAAGTGAGGTATGACATTGGAATTGTCACTTCGACCTTTGAAGTCTTTTCTGGGTAAACTTTAACATTTACGTGAGCAGTTGCTTCGGTGTTTTCACCAATGTAACGGTTCAACTTTTCCAGACGTTTTTCCACGTAATCACGGATTGCGTCGGTTACTTCGACATTTTCTCCACGAGTAATAATTTTAAGCATAATATTGCTCCCTTCCGCTCGGAAATCACTTTCCGGTATATCGGTTATTTGTTCATTAACTTTACCGTTACTGAACTTCCTTATACATTATTATATACTATCCACGAAGGATTGAAAGCGTATTCACACATTCTTCATATAATCACCGAGCCAAAGTCATAGACGAAACAGTATGTTCTGTATATGAACTAATTAAGTTGAAAGCGTGATGAAGTGTGCGCCCAGTTGTGTAAACATCGTCAATTAATACTACATTTTTATTCATAATTTTAGGAATGAGGTTTGCTCGCACCTTAAATGGTTGTTCACTATTCATTCGTTCCGCACGATTTTTGTGCGATTGCGGTACAATCCGTGTATCCGGAATTAACTCAAGCAAGTCAACTACCTGAGATTGTTGTTTGATTAGCGCCGTCACTTGGTTGAACCCTCGATGTTGATTACTCATTGGAATTGGAACAAAAACAGCGCGTTTGTTTTGCCGTAAATGTTGCGAAAAGCAATCGCGCATCGCCAATCTTAATTGGTAATCACCTTGAAATTTATAAACTTCCATAAAACGTTGCATCGTTTCATTATATTTAAATAGTGGTCGATTAGTCAGCACCGCTTCACCCGTTTGGGCCTCCCATCGAACACAGTCGGCGCACGCACTCGTGTCAGCTTGCTCCCGCCCACAATAACAACACACATTAACTCCCGTAATCCGTTCAAAGCTATTCCAACATGCACTGCATATCTGCGCCGAGGTAATTGGTTTAAATACCAAAATATCTTTAATTAATAGTTCACCGCTAATCGAAGCGCCACATAACTTACAATTCATCACTAGCCTCCCCAATCACTTCACTGCGTTTTTGCTGGGCAATCAACTGTAATTGTTGCCCGCGGTGATTCATTTTGATGATCTGTTGGCGCGCTGACCATACCCGCCAGCTCTTACTACTTACCAGTGCCATTACCAAACCAGTTGGTCGGCTTGGCTTTCGTCCCGCCCGCCCCGCAATTTGGACTAAGGCATTGGGTGAAAAAGTTTGGTCATCTGCCCCGAGAATCAGCACATCAATATCTGGGAATGTCACCCCACGCTCCAAAATGGTAGTGGTTAGCAAACCTTGGACATTGTGGTCGCGCATTGTTTGTACCTTAGTGAGCCGAGCTTCATCTTTTGCATGCACCGTTAAGATTTCTAATACTGGGCAATACTTTTGAATTAATGCTGCAATTGGCAACAAGTCTGCCACAGTCGGCACAAATAACAAAAATCGTTGCCCCGTCTTTTGATATGTTTGTAGTTGACGCACTAATCGCCTAGGTAATTGGTTACGCTTAACCTGATTGCGCCAGTTACCTACCGTTTTTTCAACAATCATTGGTAATAAATGCCCGTGAAAGCGGAGGGGTAAATAACTTGTCGTTAATTTTTTTGCGCGTGTTCTATGATCAGGGGTGGCACTTAAATACAATGTGCGACCACTTTCTTTAACCGCTGCTCTGGCTGCAACGTGGAGCATTGGTTCGCCAATGAAGGGAAATGAGTCAACCTCATCAATAATTAGTAAATCAAACGCATCCCGAAATCGCAGCAATTGGTGCGTTGTCCCCAAAACTAGCTGAGTGTACGCATACGGTTCGGTCTGCCGACCATGCAAGACTGTCATCGAAGTCGTGGCAAAGGCCGCTTGTAGCCGTGGAGCTAGCTCAATCACCACATCAACCCGCGGGGCGACCACCGCAACCCGTTTACGCTGCTGTAAAGCTTGTTCAATAATAGGAAATAACATTTCGGTTTTACCGGCACCAGTCACCGCCCACACCAAGTGATTACCTTGGTGCCCCATTACTTCGGTAACCACGCGCTGTTGTTGCTCGGTTAATTGACCTTCCCATGTTAATGGTTGTGGGTTTACAAATTGATTTGGTTCTGTAATTGTCCAAAATTCTTCATTATCACTGATTCGACCTAAGCCAATACATGCGCCGCAATACTTTGCGCCGTTGGGTATTCGCCAGTCACGCACGTGCTTTGTATTACAACGACGACAGCGAGAGCCAATAAATGTTGTTAACCGTGTGACAACCAGCGCAAATTTTTCATACTCGGCTTTACTTATTTGATTAGTTGGTACTAGCCGTCCGTAGAAATCCTGAATTTCCATTTGCCACCTGCCTTTTACCTTGCGTATCTAAAAAAGTCTCGTTATGATTAATATACGTAAAAAAAGTCAGATTCATCGTTAATCGAGGGAAAAATTTTATGCCAACTTACTTATCAATCAGCCATGATTTCCAACACGAAATTGTCATCAAAAAATCCCGGTTCATTACTAACTTAAAGCGGGTTCATTCCGAAGATGAAGCCGTCGCATTTATCAACGCCATCAAAAAAGAACACTACAAAGCCAACCATAATACATCTGCTTTTGTACTAGGTGACCGTGATGAAATCCAGCGCGCAAGTGATGATGGCGAACCATCTGGGACAGCCGGAGTACCAATCCTTGAAGTCCTCAAACGCAACGAAGTCCACGATGTTGTCGCCGTTGTCACCCGTTATTTTGGCGGTATCAAGCTTGGCGCCGGTGGCTTAATTCGCGCTTATGCTGGTTCAGCCGCAGAAGCGCTTGCTGAAGTTGGTTTAATTCAACGTGTCGTGATGACGACAATGGATCTCACCTTAGAGTATCCGCAATTTGATACTTTAAACCACTGGCTCAGCCAAAATAATTACCAAACACCTGTCGTAAATTACACCGATAAAGTAAATTTAACGCTCCCAATTGAAACCGCCGATATCGCTCACTTTACAAACAGCATTACTGAATTGCTCAATGGGCGCGTCGTGATTAGTGTTGGTGACGAAAGTTTCCAAGAAATCCCTTACGAACCCAACCAAGAAGATGCATAATTTTGTGTTATCAGAACCAATATCCAGCTAACGTTGTGATATGCTTACACTAATTAATAACAAAGGACGGAAAATAATCCATGGACAACCAACCACAAGACAAATATGGCTATGATGAAGCCATTCAAAACACAATTGCTGAACAACAAGAAAACAACACGCACGGCGCTTTGATGATTTTAAACACTTTAATCGATAAGTACGAAGCTAATCCTTACGTTGATGATGATAAAGCTGAATACCGCTACTTCGATAACCCCTTAGAAGCTGTGCTCTACCAAGTAATGGCAGAACCAACTAAGGAAGTTGAACAAATGGATCGCAACTTTGGTTACATGTATGCTTTACGCGGCATGTTGTTGTTTAATGACGATAAGCAAAAAGCGATTGAATCACTTGAACTAGCCCATTCGTTGACACCGAGCGAACCAAAAATTTTCTTTGAAATTGCCGAAGATTACCGCGTGCTTGAAAACTGGGATGAATTCCTTGCTTACACCCGTAAAGCTTGGGAAATCAGCTACTTAACTGAAGATGTCGCCCAAGTATTCCGGAACTTTGCTGTTTACTACTTGTCACACGATGACATTGATTTTGCCGCTCAACTTTTGTTCATTAGTTTAGCTTACGAACAAGATTCCGACATGGCCCAATCAACGCTCTCACAAATTGCCGAAGTAACCGGCAAGGAACCAACCCAACCTGATGACGACACCGGTGCCCGCCTTGAAAAGGAAAACATCCCCGCAATGGCTAACCACACCGTCATTCAAGTGGCGATGGACCTTGGTCGCTCAGCATTGGAAGAAGGTTTCCCAACCCAAGCCCAAGAACTTTTCCAAATCGTCTACAACTTAACCGGCGATGATGCAGTTCAAAAAATGATTGCTGATTTACCAGCAGCTGATGCTAATCCAGAAGTTTAGTCACTAGACAATAATTTTGCATACTAAAATGGCCTGCGTCCTCCTTAATTAAGGAAGAACGCAGGCCATTTTTTTATTTCACTGACCAATTCGCTTAATGGACGTACACTTTAACACCATTGGGCATGTTTTTGTAAAACCACTTTGCGTCAGCGATACTCAAACGAACGCAACCATGTGACACAGCTTGACCTAGTTTATTACCATTAACAACGGAATATTTGCCGTTTGGTGAAACTGTATCAATCGTGTGAAAATAGTAACCACCCGCGGCAAATTCGCGCCAGTATTTCGCACCACCGTATGCGGCTGACCAGAACCACTTACCACCGCTATGCAATGTATAATGCCCCTTTGGTGTCTTTGAGGTTTTCTTACCGGTTGAGGCCATCATTGTGTAAACAACCTTATGCCCAGATTTTAAGTAGACACGTTGTTTTTTCAGCGATACTTCAACATTCAAATTCTTGGTTTTTTTAACGTTAATGTACTTTCCGCCCGTAGCCTTCGTCCAAAAATATTGCGGCGTTTTCAAATCAGTTGCTTTTATCCAGCCAGCCGATTTACCAGATCCTGGGAAAACACCCAGGTAATACTTGGTGCCATTGATTTTTACTTGTTCCGTTAAGCGAATCATGTAGCCTTGAATTTGTTTAGTGTTCTCACTTTTGACATTATCTAAACCAGCAATATATGGTTTCGTCCAAACTTGTGCGTCTTGATTAACTAACCGATACCCAGTAGCCTTAGCAACTGCTGGCACATCGCCCGTTGTTTTTGCGGTAATTGTCGTCGATAATCCAAGCCCCACGCCAATTATACATAACAAACTCAATCCCAAATTAATTAGTAACCGTTTCTTCATCTCATACTCCCCTGTACCGATTGTTTTTCCTAATACTATACCCGCTGACAACTGCCGTCAATTGCGATTGGCGATTATTGACAATACCGGAAAAGCGGTCATTTTTTTAATGACCGCCAGCCTACTATATAGTGTTACCCATACCAAATTTCGTTAATTTGGGTACGTATTACTTATCAGTCACTTTACCACTCGCATCACGTTGTACGTGCATATCCGCGATTGGCAAGTAGCCTAATTTTTTGATTGTTGAGTTTTGGACGTCTGGTGAAAGCATGTAATCGATGAAGGCTTTGGTTGCGCCAGTTGCTTTGCCATTTGTGTACATGTGTTCATATGACCAAATTTTCCATGAGTTATCCGCAACGTGGGCATCTGTTGGGGTTACGCCATCAAGTGAAATCGCTTGAAGTTTGTTACCTTGCAGATATGAGAACGCCAAGTATGAAATCGCTCCAGGAGTTGTTGATACAATTTTTTGGACTGTCCCATTAGCATCTTGTTCTTGTGACGCTTTAGGATTGGCACCGTTTAAACCAAATTGTTCAAACGTCCGCCGCGTACCTGAACCTTGCGCACGATTGACTAAAATAATTTTTTCGTCTTTACCGCCAACTTCTTTCCAGTTTGTTGTTTTACCAGTGAAGATTGAAATCAATTGTGCTTGTGTCAAATTCTTAACACCTGCATCGGTATTTGCCACTGGCGCCATTCCAACGACCGCCACTTGGTGATCAACTAATTTAGAGGCGTCAATACCATCACCGTCTTCAGCGAAAATATCTGAATCCCCGATTTGGACTGAGCCTGCCAAAACTTGTGACAACCCTGCCCCTGAACCACCACCTTGGACTTCAACAGTCGCCTTGGGGTTATCATTTTGGAATGCTTCACTAACTTGTTCAGCCAAAGGTTGTAAAGCTGTTGACCCAACTGCGAGAACTTTACCACTCACTGCTTGGTCGCTAGATGAATTCTTTGATGACTTATCAGCACTACTTGAACCACAAGCGGCAAGTAAAACCGTGGCAATGGCAAGGGTGGCTCCAAGGGTAACAAATTTCTTCATAATCGATAATCTCCCTGCGCTTCTACGCGCGATATCTTAATAGCAAATTAAGTAACCAAGTAACTTCTGACGCTGTCATTTAGCGAAATTAGAAGTTTGTAGAAGATCTAGTAGAAGTAGAAGGACTTTGTCGTACCGCTACTTGATTACATATATTAATATAACGCCGGGATGTAAATGCCCTACACACATTTGCGTATCGGAACTGTATCGCTTTGTAAAGGTGACTTTACGCAAGACCCACCTACAGAAAAAAGCTCGGTGACCACCTCTTTGTAATAAAGGTAGCTACCGAGCTATTTTCTGTTTTGCTATATTTTTTATAGCGCGGGATTATCGTTTCTGTACTTTTCAATCATTCAATTACTGAGGTTCTATTGTCAGTATTTTTTCATGCTAGTGTGACCTGTGGTTGGTACCTGTTTTTCACTAGTTTGAGCATTATGCCTAACTAACGTAGTGCCGGTAAATTACTGGCACGGAGTGGCCAAGTTTATTCAATCTTACTTCGTTCACTCCGCTATCCTTTTACGCTAATGCGCCCATTGGATCCCATGGCTTCAAAAGCGTTGAGGCTTCATCATAGGCTTGTTTCAATTCGTCTGATAAAAATTCTTTTTTCACAACGATTTGATAACAATATTCATTCATCCAGTCATCAGACATGGTGTAATAGCCCTTCTTACCAGCCTTTTCACCCCATGAGTTTTCAACTTTCCACTTAGTGGGTTTGTCAGCGACCAAGTCGACACCCGTCAACACCATAGCATGCGTCATCAGGCTTTCACCGTAATCAAGTCGTTCCGCCTTTGTCATTGCTAAATCGAGGTCGAATAACTCGGCTTCATTGTAAATTCCAGTAGCCATCAAGCCACTATCACGGGCCACTTGTGGTCCCATATCAACCCCAAACCATACAGATTGTCCAGCCGTCAATTGCTTGATTGCCAATGCTTTGAAAGTGTCCATGTCAACATTCAAGTGTTTTACTTCACGACCGTCAACCACATTACCGAGCATTTCAACACCATAAGTATGGTTGTATGGCTTATCCGCTGTTGGAGCATTAATAATCGAAACATATTCACTTAAATCCCAACCCACGAACTTGTCGTAGTAATCTTTCGGCGATAAGTCTTTTTCGATGTGATAGTTATTGTCTTCATCACGATATTCAAAATCAAATTTAACTGGTGGTTCCCCAAGTGTCAAACTCAAGAACCGATAGATACCTTGTAGCATATCTGATTTGGCCGTAGCGATTACCTCATCTGTTGCACCAGTCGCAACTAAATTGCGGAGCGTAACTGCATCTTTACGTAACTTTAAATTCAAAGTCAGGTTTAATTCACGGGAAGCGGATGAAGCTTGGCTTTCTGGATAAGCAGATTTAGGCGCAACTCCATACTTTTGAATAATTGCGACAATCATATCCCATTGTCCACCATCTTGTTGCGGTGTTTGTAGCAAAAACGCAACTTTACGTGAATCAAGGGGTTCTGTTGCCGTGTTTAAGATATTTTCATAGAAGTAATTTGCTTTTTCAAATTTATCCCAGAAGAAAGTATAACTTTGTGAAAGCTCAAATTCATCAGAAAGCTTGAACATGTCTTTGATATCATGGCGCATCGTATTCAACGCCGCAAACATCCAACACCGACCAGATTGCTTTTGATTCGCTACCTTACCGGTATTCAAATCAATTGAAAAAACCGGGGTGTTGTCGATTTCAGCTTGGACATCATGCGCTGAGCTATAAATACCGTTCTTGGTAACAGCCCGCCGAATTACTGCGCTCGCAGGTCGCTTAGCTAAATCTTCTTTGTAACCCGTAATTTGATCAAACAAAATTGCTTTACTCATTTTACTAATCCTCCAATATATTTCAAAAAATTTGACGCTACTAATCTTGCATGTACATAAAACCGAAACGAACACGATACTTTGTAACTCCTTTTAATCATACCCCTAATCAAATTAAATGTTCACTTTTAATCACACTATTCAATTAGCACAAGAAAAAAGGCCTAACCACGACGCTTGTGATTAGACCTAACAGATGATGTTATTTAATTTTGTTATATTATGCGTTTGGTAACTTGTTTAAGTCAAGACGAATTGCAAATGATGGACGGTTGTAGTAAGTAGCCAATGAAGCAGTTCCTAAACCACGACCTGGACGGAATGCGTTAATCCAAGTGCTCTTACCAGTAGCTAAACCAACGTGGTAAGCAGTACCAGCGCCACCCTTAGACCAGATTAACAAATCACCGGCTTTAGCTGACTTAGCTGAAATACGCTTAGCACCACGGCTCATTGCTTGGTTAGCAGCGGTACGGCCAATGTTCTTACCAGTCGTCTTCTTGAAAACGTATTGTGTAAATCCTGAACAATCAAAACCACGAGGAGTAGTACCACCCCAAACATATGGAGTACCCTTAAACTTCTTAGCGTACTTAATTACCTTGGTTGCAGGTACAGAACCCTTTTTAGAAAGTGTAAGGTTTGCTGATTTTACCCAACCCTTAGTTGAACCTGACTTAATGTAGTACATAGTCTTATTCTTGTTGCTAAGTGAAGCAGATGCCTTCTTAGTAACTTTTAAAGTCTTGTTTTTAACTGAGTTAGTTTTCTTACCAGTTTTAACTAATTTACCACCAGACACCTTGTAGATGTTACCGTTGTGCTTAACAGTAGCTTGCTTACCTGAAACGGTTTGCTTGCGACTAGTTAAGTGATCGTTATAAGTTGCGGCGCTGGCTGAAGTAGAAGTTGTAGCAAAGATTGCTGCGACTGCCATTACTGCTAATAAAGTTGCGAATACTTTTTTCATCATCTGTTTTATAATTTCCTTTTCTGTGTCCTGTGCTATTCGATGTTTTAAATACTACCAGTTGAATATTGCAAAGAATTACTTAAACGATAACAGGAACATTACAGATAATGACAAAAATCACTATTTTGACTTATACATAATTTAACAATCGGTGTACACATTAGTCCAATTAGTATCAAAAATTGAACACAATGCTTTAAAATGAACACAAAACTCACTAACGAAAGCTTCTTTCATTAATAATATGTGGTATACGTGCTTTTTACTGCATAACTTCTTTTTGTAATCTTTGCAATGAATGACATGCGATTACAAAAGAACACACCATCTAGTCATAGTTAGTCAACCCAGGATGAGTGGTAAAACTTTAAGCAGCAGATACGAACAATACCACGAAAAAAACGGGGGTAAGAAATTTTTCTCTCACGCCCGTTTATTTATTTCTATTTGTTCTAGCGTGGGATTATCACTTCTGTACTTTTGTTTAAAAATGCTCACGTACCACGGAATATATCTTATGCACTAGTTTGAGAATTATTACTAACTAACGCAGTGGCTGGAAATTGCTTGGCAGGCGCAGCCTTTACACCGCGACTGGGGGGAATATGTGTGAAACACGTATTTCCGCTGAGGATAAGATGAGGACTCTTAGGAATTTATTCCTTAGAGTCCCAGCTTATCCGAGTTGTTCAAGACCGCATTTTGGCTTGAACATGTGCTTCCAGCGCGGTGCGTCAAGTAATTTACCGGCACGCAGTGGTCAATTTTATTCAATACCACGAAAAAAAACGGGGCTGAGAAAAAATTTCCCTCGCGCCCGTTTTTTTAGTTATTATCCTTTACCACCATCAAACGCTTCATATAAAGTAATTCCACCATCAACAAATAACGTTTGCCCAGTGACATACTTGGATTGATTTGATGCTAACCACGCTGCCGCATCGGCAACATCATATGGATCACCAATCTTTTGCATGGGAATCATTGATTCAGTTTCTTGCCGAACACTGGAATCTTCAAACCGTTTGGCATTGATTGGCGTGTCCATCGCACCAGGCCCAATGGCGTTCACCCGAATATTACTTTCGGCGTATTCCATCGCTAACGTTTTATTGAACATACTTAGACCACCCTTGGAAGTCGTGTACGCCGCATAAGTTGGCCATGGAATTAATTCGTGAATCGATGACATATTGATAATATTACCTGGTTTGTTGTTAGGTAACCAGTAATTCAATGCTGCCTTCGCCCCAAGAAATGGGCCCGTCAAATTAACCGCAATTTGGCGGTTCCACTCATCTAACGAAACTTCATGAGTATGATTTTGCGTTTCAAAACCAGCGTTACTAACCCAAATATCAAGGCCACCAAAGTTTTCAAGTGCGGCATCAAGTAAGGCTTGATTACCTTCTTCAGTTTCCACGCCGCCTTTAATTGCGATGGCATGTCCCCCAAGTTTTTCAATTTCATAAACTGTTTGAGCAGCACCATTCATATCCGTGTTGTAATTAATTACAACAGACATACCTTCTTCGGCAAATCGGTGCACGATTGCGTTACCTAAACCTTTTGAGCCACCGGTCACAACCGCGACTTTACCTGCTAAATCTGGATACATTGCCATTACTAAAGCCTCCTCGTAGTAAATGTTTTGCCATTCAGCTACAGATTGTTAAAGTAACTGAATTAGAAGTTTGCTTGACCCATCATTTTTTGGATAGTTGCTGAAACTTTATCCATTTCTTCTTCTTGTGCTGAACCAGCAGCGTTGAATGCTTCAACGTCAACTGTTTGTTCAGCAACATTAAGTGAGTCCGTCATTGCACGACATGCTTGTGCATATGCTGCATAGTGCTTCTTTAAGTTTGAGTACATACCAATCATCTTAATTGGGGCTTGGGCACCGTTCAAACGACCAGCGTTTGCTTCGTACACTTCAGTTGCGTCATTAAATTCAGCCGCAATTTCTTGAAATTCAGCTTTGGGCATATCTGCTAACTTATCAGCTTCCAATGCAGTTGCTAATTTTTCATAGAAAGGGGCAACATTGTTACCAGTTTCTTCAGTTGTGTCGACCACTGTTTGTAAGTTAGTTGCGAAACGTTGAATTGATGCCATTGATTGCTTTGCCATGTGTATTTAGAGCTCCTTAAATTTTTAAAAGTATTTACGCTATCCTGCGCCTATCCTTCTATTATACATGATAAATGAATAACTACGTTTAACAATATCTCGACAAATTCCGAACCTAGAAAAAAAGCCGATATCTTATTAAGAATACCGACTCTAGATTTAGTAATTAAATTTTATGGAACACACGTCGTTGTACTAATTTCACGATTTCAACAACAACAATCATCAAGACCCCAGCACCAAGGACAATTGCCCATTGGTAAAGATCAAGTGGCGTTACGTGGAACATGCTGTTCAAACCAGGAATAAAGATTGTTGCAGCCATTAAAAGCCCAGCAGTCAAAATTGCGAGATTGAAGTACTTATTCCGGAAAGCACCAACTGTGAAGATTGATTGGTAAACTGACTTAGTTGAGAAGGCGTGGAATAATTGGATTAATCCAAGTGTTACAAACGCCATCGTCAACGCATCCTTGTGTGCCAAGGCATCGTTCATGTGAACTGGGTAAGTAATCCCAATCCAGTAAACTGCTAACGTCAACGCCCCTTCCAAGATACCTTGGTAGATAATTGATGATTGCACACCATTAGATAAGAAGTTTGACTTACGACCACGTGGCTTACGTTTCATAATTCCAGGTTCAGCTGGTTCCATTCCGAGAGCAATCGCTGGGAACGTATCCGTCACCAAGTTAATCCACAAAATGTGCACTGGTGCCAAGATACTCCAACCCATCAAGGTCATGATGAACAAGGTCAAAACTTCCCCTAAGTTAGCTGAGAGTAAGTATTGGATTGCTTTTTGAATATTACTAAAGACCTTACGTCCTTCTTGGACCGCATCAACAATCGTTGCAAAGTTATCGTCTGCTAAGACCATGTCAGAAGCACCCTTTGAAACTTCAGTCCCAGTAATTCCCATGGCAATCCCGATATCAGCTGTCTTCAAGGCAGGTGCATCGTTGACACCATCCCCAGTCATCGCCACAACTTTACCTTGTTTTTGCCAAGCATTCACAATCCGAACTTTGTGTTCAGGCGCAACCCGTGCATAGACTGAATATTGCTTAACTTGGTTAGCAAATGTTTCATCATCTAATTTATCAAGTTCGGCACCTGTAATCACAGCGTCTGCGTTTTCAGCCGAATCAAGAATTCCAAGCCGTACCGCAATCGCTGAGGCAGTGTCACGGTGGTCACCAGTAATCATCAATGTCCGAATACCAGCGTCTTTAGCTTCTGCTACGGCTTGGGCAACTTCTGGCCGTTCAGGATCAATCATCCCAATCAAACCAGTGAACACTAAGCCGTTTTCAACTTCGTCACTTGTTAATTTGTCAGGCAAATCTTCCACTTCACGGTAAGCAAATGCCAACACCCGTAAGGCTTGCACTGCCATATCGTGATTAGTTTTCAAGATAAGTTCACGTTGTTCTTCAGTCAACATTTGTACTTGACCATCAATCAAAATCCGCGTCACCCGATCCAATAATTGGTCAGGCGCACCCTTAACAGTCACAAAGTGGCGACCTTCATGCGGGTGCACAGTCGTCATCAACTTACGTTCTGAATCAAAAGGAATTTCATTAGTCCGTGGCTTGTCAGTAAATAACTGTGGTAAGTCACGTTCGTGGTCTTTATTAAATTGAATCAAAGCAGTTTCAGTTGGGTCACCAACAAGCTTGCCATCAATTTCTTTTGTATCGTTATTTAAAGCCAAAATATCGGCTAAGACAACTGCATCGCCTTCAAGTGGTGTGGCGGCATCAAAGAGTTGGTTATCGACAAAGTATTTTTCAACTGTCATTTTGTTTTGTGTCAAAGTACCAGTTTTATCGGAACCGATAATCTCCGTTGAGCCCAAAGTTTCAACAGCTGGCAACTTACGTACTAAGGCATGACGCTTAGCCATCCGTGTTGTCCCTAAGGCTAACGTAATTGTCACAATGGCTGGTAAACCTTCAGGGATTGCGGCAACTGCCAATGAAATGGCCGTCAACAGCATATCAACCCATGATTCATCACGCCACAGCATCCCAATTACAAAGACGATAACGGCGATAATCAAAATAAGGACCGTTAAAACTTTACCCAATTGACTCAAGTTGGCTTGTAATGGAGTTTCTGTTTGTTCAGCTTGGTCGAGCATATCAGCAATGCGACCAACTTCAGTCTTCATCCCAGTACCAGTAACAACACCAGTCCCACGACCGTATGTCACGTTACTGTTCATGTAACCCATGTTTTTACGATCACCAAGTGGTAATTCGTCAGCTTCAATTACTTCATTAATTTTATCAACGGGCACTGATTCCCCCGTCAACGCAGCTTCTTCAATCTGTAATGATGATGTTTCAATAAAACGCATGTCGGCTGGAACAATATCACCAGCTTCAAGTAAGACAATATCACCAGGAACCAACGCGTCGGCCTTCACCGTTTCAATTTGACCATTCCGGCGCACATTAGCATTCGGTGCTGACATTTCTTTCAGTGCGTTAATTGCGTCTTCGGCTTTAGCTTCTTGGAATACCCCGAACACCGCATTCAATACAACCACTAACAAAATAATCACCGCATCAACTACTTCACCAGTTGCTGCTGCAACCACTGCTGCGACCAACAAAACAATAATCATCAAGTCTTTAAACTGGTTGAAAAACTTTTGGAGCATCGTCGTGCCCTTAGCTTCTTCTAAAGCATTCGGACCAAATTCCTCAACTCGCTTAGCTACTTCATCAGCCGTCAAACCATTTGCAGCATTCGTGTGTAAATTATCAAGGATTTCCTCACTTGATTCATTAAACAAAGCTGGTTTACTCATAAAAAACATTCCTCCGTATACTGTCAGTGTGCATTAATTTCACACGCAACTTACCAAATTATGCTTACAACTCGTTGGTATTAAACAAAAAACGCGCCTACTATCAATTAATGATAGTCTGCGCGTACTAGTTGTTCAATAAAAATATCCAACTCATGTATGCGCAAATAAAATCGCTAGCATACATGAGTCTCACCTTTTAAGGAATCTGCCGGAATTGCTTCTTGTTGACGACAGAGCCGCATGTTGGCATGCAGGTTACTCCCTCACGTAATTAACTTAAGCTTAGTATATCAGTTGTTACTTATTCTAAGCAACAGAAATTTGTTTTCGGTTACATTACGAAAGTTCGAAGAAAATGTGAATTCATCAAGTAAATCTTCAATATAAAACCAGTATTCATTTTCAGCGTATTTCACAAATTCATATTCCGCGCCAGTCCGCCTGCCACGGACAAAAAAGCTACTAAATCTTCGATACTTATTACATAAAAAGAGAATCGATCATCAATATTTGTTAAATCAACAATATTGTCATTTCGTTGCTTCAAACTCCATAAGAGTAGTTGTCTTTTATTAGCTTCCAAAATTTGAACATCCAAAATCAATTAGATACATATTTTATATTTGTTTGTTGCTGTTCCTACTACTATGGCCTATGGTTGGTAACTGTTTTCCGCTAGTTTAAGCATTATCACTAACTAACGGAGTGTCTGGAAATTGCTTGGCGGGCGCAGCCTTTACACCGCGACTGGGGGAATATGTGTGAAGCATGTATTCCTGCTGAGGATGAGATGAGGAGTCTTGGGGATTCATCTCCTAGAGTCCCAGCTTGTCCGAACCGACCAAGACCGTACTTTGGCTTGGTCGGCTGCTTCCAGCGTGGTGCGCCAAGTAATTTACCGACACGCAGTGGCCAATTTATTCAATCCCACGTCAGACGAAATAGAACAAAAAAGTCCCTCACACCGTAGCGTGACAGACTATCTAATTACGCTTTAATGTACTTACCGATTGGGAAAGCACCACGGAGCTTCATGAGCTTTTCGCCCTTGGTCTTGCGCTTGCCAATCATTGACTTTTCTTCAGTGCCTTCATAAGCGTGACGAATTAATGGAAATAATTCATCCAATGTTAACGTTTCATCCGCGCTAACATTCTTAAAGTTACTGCCACTTTGCTTTTCAAAGACGCGGTGATCAAACGTGTTGACGAAAGTCACGTTTGCTGCCACGTCGCCAATTGCCATTTCTTCAGTTGATACATTAATACTACGACCCATTTTTTAATTTCCTTCTTTCGTTACATCCACTATGCAAATCATTTGCTATTTAAACCATGATTCGTGTGGTATATCGCCTAAGCTTAAGGCTTTAGCGTATATAATACAAACAATATTATTTATTGTCGTCAGCTTCCCATGGATCAGTCAGGTTATATTCGGCTAGCAACTGCTTAGCTTGTTCAACCCCCGCTGGGCTGATTGCGGCTGATTTACTACGGCGGCTACCTTGGTCAATTAACGCGGCTGAATCTAAACCATCGAGCACCCCGAATTCGTAACCTTTCCAGCTTTGCATAACTGCGTCAGTTTCTGTTTGGCGAAAGCGACTGTCATTTTCTTTAAAACCATTCAAGTACATTAACATCAATGTTAATTTTTCTGTATCCTTCATAATTCACCTCATTATTTCCTATTTTAGTAACGTTCCAATCCAATATGTGAATGCCATCGTAATAATCCCTGTCAGCATGTTCCGAGCAATTGCTGGTAGTTTTGGGGCCTTTCCTGACCAAGCACTTAACCAGCCAGTTAAAAATAATGCCCACAAAGTCGCAATAATTGTCCCCACGACTTTCCATTCTTGTGGCACCAAAATAATTGCCAATAGCGGCCAGATACCACCAGCAAGCGACGCAAAAAATGATGACCACAATGCATGGATTGGGCTCAAAAATTGATTAACTTCAAAGCCATATTTAATCCGCACGTAATTACCTAAGGCATCGCTGTGCATCAAATCAGTAGCTACGCCGCTAGCCAATTCTAATCCAGCCCCTTTAGCTTGATAGTGTGCGGTAATCACTTGATGCACTTGTTCGGGGTTCGTCCGTAGCGCTGCTTTAGCTTTGACCACTACGGCACGTTCCGTATCTTTTTGCGTAGACACTGATACAAACTCGCCCGAAGCCATTGAGAAGGCGACTGCAAACATTTCAGCTAGTCCGGCGACAAAGATAACGGTACTATTAGTGGTTGCCCCGGTGACCCCAAGGATAACACCGGCACCACCAATGATACCATCATTTGCTCCCAAAACACCGGCACGGACAATATTCAATCGTTCAGTTAAGGTTAATTTCTTTTTTGTCATCTTACATCCCTACCAATAATCCAACACCGTACGTCACTGCCATCGTGAATAATCCAGCGATTACATTGCGTAAAACGGATTGTTTAGCTGGTGCATCCCCAAATTTTGCTGAGAAATAACCCGTCAGAATCAACGCAATTACCACAAAAATGATTGTTGCCACTACGCGATAGTGCGCACTAATCACAGTCATACCAACCATCGGTAAAATTGCCCCCAGCGGAAATGCAATCATTGAAGCTACGGCCGCTTGCATGGGCGAAATCAAATTATCAGCATCAATCCCATACCGTAAAGCGAGCGTTTCTTTCAGGGCATCATGTGCCATCACTTCAGTCGCTAATGCTTGTGCCCGCACTGGGGTGATTCCTTCATCAATATAATTTGCCGTTAAAAATGCTTTTTCACCCGCAAAATCTTCAGCCAACACCCGTTGTTGGTGAACTTTGGCGGCCCGTTCTGAATCAAGTTGTGCATTCACTGAAACGTATTCACCCGTGGCCATTGAAAAAGTCCCGGCAATCGTTGCCGTTAAACCAGCGATTAAGATTGCCCACGTACTCATTGATGCGCCAAAGACCCCAAAGACTACCCCAGCAATTGAAATTATCCCGTCATTAGCACCCATCACGATGGCGCGCAAAATATTTATTTTTCGACTAATATGCATATCCATAATTTAAGGATAGCAAAAAAAGTGAGTGAAATCCTACCTTCTAGCATGATTTCACCCACTTCTTTACTTTTCTAATTTATAAGACACAGAATTCTCTGACGATTCAGTCAAATTATCCAGCTTAAATTTCTTCGATTGGCAAGTTCATGCCTTTCCAACCTTCGAGTGCGCTCGCTAATTCATACGCTTCAAAGCCCGCAGATAACAATTGCAAGAGCGCTACTTTTCCAAGCGTCGTACCGGCTGTCCAATCGTAAACCACGTATGTTTTACTCTTATCTAATGTCGCAAGCTGTTGTGCTAAATCCTTGGCTGGAATTTCAATTGAACCTTTAATTTTGTCTTTTTTAACGAAAGCCGGTGCATTCCGTACATCGACCACAACGTACTTTTCATCATTTTCTTGTAACGCCTTCAATACCACATCATGCCCAATATAAAGACTGAGATATGTTTCTAACAATTCGATTTTACTTGTATTCATTACTATTTTTCTCCATTTCGTTTTGCAAATTCAAAGTACCCTGTTTTACTTTATCCAATAAACTCGCGAGCGTTGCTTGCTCCGATTCATTCAGCGTGGACATTATCATAGTTGCCGCACGGTAATTTGCCGGCAAAAATTTTTGTAATAAACTTTCACCGTCATCTGTCAGCGCGACGATTACCGCTCGTTTGTCGCGGGCCGATGCCGCTTTAGTGACCCAGCCGTTTCTTTCTAACCCATTAATGACTTTGGTGGTTGTCACCCGCGTTGAGCCTAACTTTTGTGCCAAAATTGAGGGCATTAACTGATGAGTTGGTTCATTATGCAAAAACATCAGAATAATAAACTTTGTTTCAGTTAAACCAAATCGATCCAATAAGGCATCATATTGCTTTTGCATTGCTCGATAGGTCCATTGCACGTTTAAGAACAGCGTGACATCTGCGCCGTTTGCTTCAGGAAATTTATCTCTTGTCGCATTAATCCGCTCATTGGTCGGACGATCTACAAAACTATATTCAACCATAACACCACTCCTTTTTGTTATTTAGTTAGCTAGCTAATTAAATTAGTTTATGACAATTAGTTAGTATTGTCAAACAAAAATGGCTAAAATTTTTCTAGCGTGGAATTTGGATATGCGTCTCAGATTGATTCCCACTACGAGGCTGGAAACTGTCTGGACACCGTGATGGAAGACAAGCATTTGAAGCCACAGTGCGGTCTTCAAATGTTTGCGAAGCTTGGTTCGCTAACGCGGTAACCATCTTCACAAATCCATAATCAGTAACGAAACCCGTTACTGATTACGCCATCACGGTGCGAGCTAAAGTCCAGCCTGTTTCCAGCCTCTTCGTTAGTTTGCGTAGGCATTCTGACTAGTAATATGCCCGCAATCCTTGTCGCTGCAAGTTTAGCGGTAATCAATAATTCCACGCAGTGACATCATACATCTCATTACATTTTATGAATTCCACGTCAGACGAAACAGAGCCAACAAAAATAGCCCTCGTCATGGAAACTGACTCGGGCTACGTAATTTCTGTACTTTTCAATCATCCAATTACTGAGGTTCTATTGTCAGTGTTGTTTTTCCCGTGCTACTGCAACCTGTAACTGGTACCTGTTTTTCGCTGATTTGAGCATTATGCATAACTAACGAAGTGGCCAATTTCATTCAATCCCACGTCAGACGAAATAGGAGATATTATTTTTTATACCATTCATCAAAAACTGACACTGGTAATTGACGCTTGTGTTCCGTCTTCGTGTACCAGTTTTCAATTTTTTCAGCGGCGTCATCAGAAACCGTCTTACCTTCTAAGTAAGCATCGATTTCAGCATAACTCACACCTAAAGCTACTTCATCAGCCAAAGCTGGGCGGTCTTCTTCAAGATCAGCCGTGGGCGTTTTTGTGTACAAGTGCTCAGGGGCACCTAAGAAAGCTAGCATACTTTGGCCTTGGCCTTTATCCAAACGGTAAAGTGGCGTTACATCCGCTGCGCCATCCCCAAACTTAGTATAGAAACCCGTCAAAGCTTCCGCAGCATGATCAGTTCCTAGCACGGCACCTTTGTTGGCTCCAGCAATTGCGTATTGAACAATCATCCGTTCACGCGCCTTGATATTTCCCTTGTTGTAGTCGGAAATTGTCAAGCCGTCGTTTGCTTCAAGTGCACTAACCATTGCATCAGTGGCCGGCTTAATGTTTACTTTGACCGTTTCGTCAGCATTTTGCCATTTGATAGCGTCCATGGCGTCCGTTTCGTCAGCCTGTTCACCATATGGTAAGCGGACCGCAATGAATTTGTAAGTTGTATCACCAGTTTCTTGGCGCATTTCTTCAATTGCCATTTGGGCTAGTTTACCAGCAAGGGTTGAATCTTGACCACCACTAATGCCTAAAACCAATGACTTCAAGAAAAGGTTGGCTGCGAGGTAATCTTTTAAAAAATCAACGCTGCGACGAATTTCAGTTTCAGGATCGATAGTTGGTTGCACACCTAACGTTTTAATAATTTCTGCTTGTAATGGGCGCATATTCTCACTCTTTTCTATAATTTATTTGTTCAAATCTAACTCGTTGACGTACCCGCGCACTTCGTTAATCATGTGCATTTTATTGTCATATGCGTTTTGTGACAAATCAACCGGATAATCTTGTGGATTCAAATCACGGCGATATTCTTCCCACAAACTATCAAGACTCATCGCTGAGTATTGCTTAATAGCTACCAATGCTGGTAAATCATACACTAATTCACCATTTACAAAGATATCTTGTAAGATTGGTTGCGCTGTAAAATCAACGACATCTTTTGAAATGTAGTTATAGTTGGGGTGGAACATGTGTAGTGATGCTTCATTCCGGGGATCTTCATTCCATAAGGCAATGTAATCACCCTGTGACTTGCCATCACTATTACGCGTAATGCGCCAAACTTGTTTTTTACCAGGCGTTGAAACTTTTTCAGCGTTGTTTGATAACTTAATCGTATCAACCATCACACCTTTACTATTTTCAATTGAAACCATCTTGTAGACCGCACCCAAAGCTGGTTGATCGTAGGCGGTAATCAGCTTTGTGCCGACACCCCAGACATCAATCTTGGCGTGTTGCATCTTCAAGTTCATAATCGTTTTTTCATCTAAATCGTTAGACGCATAAATCTTAGCGTCTGGGAATCCAGCCGCATCTAGTTGTTCACGCACCCGTTTTGAAATGTACGCCATATCACCAGAGTCAATTCGTACCCCAAGGAAGTTGATTTTATCTCCCATTTCCTTGGCAACCTTAATTGCACTTGGCACACCTGATCGCAAAGTGTCATAGGTATCAACTAAGAATACGACATCCTTATGCGTTTCTGCATACGCTTTAAAGGCTTCATAATCATTCCGGTAGGTTTGCACTAATGAGTGGGCGTGCGTTCCCGAAATTTGAATGCCAAATAATTTACCGGCGCGAACATTACTAGTTGCATCGAAGCCACCAATATATGCGGCCCGCGTTCCCCAGATAGCAGCGTCCATTTCTTGCGCCCGACGCGTCCCGAATTCCAACAAGCCATCATTCCCAACTACCGAACGAATTCGGGCGGCCTTAGTCGCAATCAAAGTCTGATAGTTAACAATGTTCAATAACGCCGTTTCAACTAATTGGGCATCCGCTAATGAACCTTCGACTTGAATCAACGGTTCATTGGCAAACATCACTTCGCCTTCACGAGCGGCGCGCACTGATGCCGTGAATTTCCAGTCTTTCAAGTAGGCCAAAAATTCATCAGAATACCAACCGGTTGATTGCAAATACTCCAAGTCACTTGCGGTAAAGTGTAACCCTTGCAAATAATCGACTACGCGTTCCAAACCAGCAAAGACCGCATAACCATTTTCAAATGGTAGATTGCGGAAGAACACTTCAAAAACGGCTTTCCGATTATGAATTCCTTCTTGCCAATATGTTTGCACCATATTGATTTGGTAAGCATCGGTATGCAACATTAAACTGTCATCTGGATAATTAAATCCCATCATCATTTCCCTCATGTTTTATTATAGTGTCTATAGTTAGCAATTTAATCTGCTGACTGGCGCACTAATTTTCTAATTTAATTAGTATTATATCATTTGATGTAACCGCTTGTATTCATTAACCGACGAATTCCGTGACTTAATGCACAAATGAAACGCGTTTTTATTACGTTTACTACCTGTATTTTAGGATAAAATAGCGTACAATGGTTTAGTCAGTTTACACACTTAAGCAAAATAGGATTCCTTGAGATCAGCCTTCATAAGAATACAATCTGTGATTGCAAAAGATTCGAGTGCACAACTCAGTCGCTCAAGTTAATTAAATAGGAGCCATCTGGGCATCCTAAATACAATGAAATTCTTTAGGAGGATTCTTTTATGCATGAACATATTCGGATTCAAGATACACTCCGCGTAGCCGTCGCTTTATCCATGGTTGGTGGTTACATGGACTCATATTCATACTCATTTTTAGGTGAACACTTCGCCAGTTTACAGTCTGGGAACTTAATCATGATGGGAATGCACGTTGCGGATGGTCAATTCCAAGAAGCTGCCACGTACTTAATTCCCGTATTATCATTTGCGTTAGGCGCGGGTTTCAACTTCTTTGTCAAAAAATTCCTCGCCAATTCAAAAGCATTATTATGGCAAGAAATTAGTTTGTTAATTGAATTGCTCGGTTTTATCCTCGTTGCGACAATCGCCCCTTGGTTACCTTCAAAAATGATGGTTATCGGTGGGATGGCCTTCTTTGCCGCCCTACAAGCCGATACTTTCACAGTCGTCCACGGCACGCCTTATGCGACCCTAATGAGTACTGGGAATGTCAAAACGTTTGGTTCAATGTTAATGCAGTTCATTGTTACCAAAGATAAAATTAAGCTCTACACCGCAGGACGCTTTTTCGTCATCCTCTTCGGTTTCTTCTCCGGAGCGGTCATCGCCCATATTTTGGGTAATGTAATCGGGGTTAACGCTTTGTACGGCGCAAGTTTCATCATGTTAATTACTTTCTTAATGTTACACATTGGATCAATGAATCCCGTCGTACCAAAATCAATTGATCCAAAATAATTCTAAAAACTAGTGAGCAAAATACTTTTGTTTCATGCAAAAAAATCTCGATATCTCCCTTGAACCAGATAAGGAGGCACCGAGATTTTTTAGTTTAAGCGGTTCTATTTATTCTAGCGTGGGATTGTCGCTTCTGTATTTTTCAATCATCGAATTACTGAGGTTCTATTGTCAGTGTTGTTTTCCATACTACTGCGGACAGTGGTTGGCAACTGTTTTCGCTAGTTTGAGAATTATTACTAACTAACGGAGTGACGGTGAATTACTTGGCGGTCGCAGACTTTACACCGTAGCTGGGGGAATATGTGTGCAGCACATATTTCCGCTGAGGATAAGATGAGGACTCTAAGGAATTTATTCCTTAGAGTTCCAGCTTATCCGAATTTGCCAAGACCGTACTTCGGCTTGGCAATGCGCTTCCAGCGTGGTGCGCCAAGTAATTTACCGGCACGCAGTGGACAAGTTTATTCAATCCCACGTCAACTTAATCGGCTAAAATTTAATACCCTTTATTCAAATCAACCACATTCCGCACAAAAGTCCCATCAGCCAAGTAACTGGGCAGATTTGCCGCCACAATTTTTAATAACCGGGCGGTGTAGTCGTCGACAAAACCAGTTGTGTGGCTAGTAATCAAGACTTCTGGAATATCCCAAAGTGGATTATCAGCTGGTAGTGGTTCTGGGTTGGCGACATCCAATGCCACATAACGAACTTTTTTAGCGGCGACGGCTTGAATCAATTCTGCATTTGTCACCGAGAAACCACGACCAACATTAATGAACAAGAAAGCATCAGCGACATGGCTGAAGAATTCGGCATTGTAGAAATCCCGCGTTTCTTCAGTTCCCGGCAAGATATTAACAATGATATCAGCATCGGCGACAGCGGTTTGATATTCCGCTAATGGATAAACTTGATCAAAACCTGCAACCGCACGTCCACTGTGGTTAATTCCCGTCACATGAACATGTAAAGCTTGCAAGTTTTGAGCCAATTCAGCCCCAATGTGCCCCGTACCAAAAATTAGCACCTTGAACTCACTTAGCACGCGCATGTTATTCCCTTGGTTATTCCAAGTGTGTGTCTGTGTATTTTGAACGTGTGTGTTCAATCCCCGCGTGAAGTACAGCATATCCCCAAAAACCGATTGCGCAATTGGTTCGGCATGTACCCCGCTCGCATTCGTTACGGTAACGCCCAATGCTGCTAATTTGTCTTTAGGGAAGTAATCGACCCCGGCAGAAGTTGATTGAATCCAGCGCAATTGCGAGTTTGACGTATCAATAATCGCGTTACCCAGGCTCGCATCCCAGCCAAACATAACTGTAACACTCGCATAATCGGCTGGTAACAAGTCTGCGGCTGCCGTAACTTTTGCCCCCGCCTTTGTTAGCATAGAAGTAACTTCCGGTGATAGATCATAAAATTTAACAACGTGTTCAGTCATAGTTTTACTTCCTTTTTGTAAGTGGATGGTTTACAATGTAGATGTTATATTATCAACATTATAACCAATTTTTAATCAATTGGGTTACTAATAGTTTCAATAATTATTGGCCACCTAACTCGCCAATATTCAAATTCAATACTTAATATTAAAGCTATTTTATAGGAGATTTTAATCATGGCAAAACCAACCAATATGCGGACATTAGTACTTACAGCAGTATTTTTAGCAATTCTGATCATTCAAGTCTTTGTCTTTCCAATCCTAGGTTACTTACCACTTGGTGCCTTTGTTGTTGGGGCCTCGGTTACGATTATTCAGTTTACCATTGCCATTGGTACTATTGTCATCGGTACTAAACAAGGCATGATTCTAGGTGCTTTCTGGGGTATTTTCCGTTTAATCCAAGCATGGACTACACAAGGTACACTTGGGTCTTACATGTTCATGAACCCCTTCACTTCAATCGTACCTTCAATAATGGTTGCAGTCGTCGTTGGTTTGATCGCCCGTAAAGCCATTAGCAGTAACAAAACTTCTGGCCGTGTGGGTGGTTTCGCACTTGCAGGTGCACTAGCTGCGTTCACAAACACATTCTTCGTCACCGTTTTCACTTGGATTGGTTTCAACGTAATGCACTTCAACGGTGGCACTTCCGGCTTCAAAATCACCACATTGGGGGCTGATTTCCTACCTTGGTTCTTAAGCGTAATCGTTGGGTTCAACGGTATCTTTGAAATCATTGCTGGTATCATCATTGTGCCACTGATTACAGTACCAGTCCTTAAAGCTTTAAAACGTTAATCAAAATTCAAAAGGCGCATCCAAATTTTCTGGATGCGCCTTTTCTACTTATTATTTAACTTCTTGACCACCATGGCGGACAATCGAGTGAGTCCGACCGTAAAGGAAGTACCAAACGAGGCCGATAGCTTGCCAGATAACAAACACGTGCCAAGTAATCGCCTTCAATTGGAGCATCAAGAACACACACATCAAGAACGATAAGATTGGTACTACTGGGTAAAATGGTACTTTGAATCCAGCATCAATATTCTTAAATTGACTTTCGTTACGGAGAAAGATAACTCCAATTGATACAAGCGCGAAAGCAAAGAGTGTCCCGATGTTAACTAATTCAGCAATTGTTTGTAATGGTACGACACCACCAATTAAGGCGGCCAAAGTACCAAAAATCAACGTACTGCCGGTTGGAATTTTCTTTTTTAATGAAATTGCGTGAAAAGACTTGGGTAACAGACCGTCACGCGAGATTGCGAAGAGTAACCGCGTCCCACCAAAGGTCATTACCAAAAGTACTGTGGTCATACCAACTACGGCACCTAATGAAACAATTCCGCCAATCCAATTTTGATGAATCATATTCAATGCAAAGGCCACTGGATCACCTTGGTGGGCTGGATTAGAGAGGTCTTTATAGTTAACCACCCCGACCAACACCGCGGAAAGCGCCATATAGAGCACTGAAGCAACCCCGAGTGACGCAATAATTCCGATTGGCATATTACGCTTGGGGTTTTTAACTTCTTCTGACGCTGTTGAAACAGCATCAAAACCGATATACGCATAGAACGCAGTCGCAGCTCCGGCGACAATCCCCGCAAACCCATAGTGATGCACACCGGCTGCATCTGTGAAGCCTTTTGGAATAAATGGTACATAATTGTTCGTCTTAATGAAAAATGCACCAACGACAATGAACAGTAGAATTACCGCAATCTTCACAAGCACCATGATTGAGTTAATGCGCGTTGATTCACGAACACCTACCAATAATAATAGTGTCACTAAGACACAAATAATAATAGCGATAATATCAACGCCGTGCCCATTCGCATGACGTAGAAATTCCGGTAAGTGGACACCGAAGCCGCCAATCAAGTTTTGGAAGTAAGCCGACCACGAACTAGCGACCGACGCGACCGCGAATAAATATTCTGAAACTAATGACCATCCAAGAATCCAAGCAATCAATTCGCCGAAGACGGCGTACGCATACGTATACGCACTACCGGCCAACGGGATTGTCGATGCAAATTCGGCGTAACAGAGTGCAGCAAGCGCACAGACAAATGCGGCCAATAAGAACGACAGAATTACCGCCGGCCCGGCATATGTTCCAGCAATAATTCCGGGCGTAATGAAAATCCCGGCGCCGACAATCGCACCAATGCCCATCGTTGCTAAGCCAAACGCACTCAACGATCGCTCCAAAACTGGCTTTTTGGCCAAATCAACGGTGACATCTTTTTTGGTAAATAAATTATGATTAGTTGCCATAAAAAATCCCCTCTTCTATTAAATTATGATAATTACCTCATTTTACCGGCTTTCGATAACATACGCAAGCTACAAGATATAAAAATTAGATATTCCCATAAGTAATATTTTTAAGTGTTTTTATAATACAGCTTTATAATTAAAAATTCGACCCACGCCGAAATTACGTGGATCGAATTATTTACTTCATATCAAATTACTTCAATTGCTCCCGTGAAACTGGCTCACATCAATCACGACATCAGCTTGATTAGCGACATAGTCATCATGGGTAGCTACAATAACAATTTTATTCGACTGAGCCATTGCTTGGAGGCTTTGTACAACCAATTTCGTATTTCCTTTATCAAGGGCACCCGTTGGTTCATCTGCCAAAATGATTGGTGGGTTTTTCAAATATAAACGGGCAAGTGCAACCCGTTGGGCCTCACCACCGGAAAGGCTGTAAACTTTGCGCTTCAGATAACTTGCACTTAAGCCAAATTTTTCTAATGCCGTTTGCAACTCAATTACCGGATATCGTCGGACTAACCGGAGATTTTGCTGAACCGTATCCTCTTCAATCAAGGCATAATTCTGGAATAAGTAACCTAAATATTCGCGAAAGTAAGTAATTACCGACATACCATATAAATCGGTATCATCCACCATAATCTGCCCGCTCGTCAACTCATCTAATTTTGCTAAGCTGTTCAGAATAGTTGACTTACCAATCCCCGATGGACCAATCAAGGCATACATTTTCCCTGGTTCAAACTTCAGATTCACATTTTGCAATAATGCGGGCGTGTTGCCATACTGTTTAGTACCATTAATAATTTGTAGCATCATTTTTCCCCCTTGATTGTTGTTGCAAGCTTCTGCATATCCTTAGTCGCTTGCCAAGTAAACAAACTCCCAGCTACAGCTAATGATATCCCGCCAAATGAAGCGACAATTGATAATGGGGCCCGTAAAACACCAACCAGTAATACGCCTTCAAAAATTGTCACACCTAGCCAGAGAAGGATAAAATGGTAGTGAATCCGTAGCAGTGAATTTCCGTGTAAACGCTTGATAGCAGCGCGTTGCCGATTAGTCGTCAGATACACATTATTTACTAATTGATATTCCAAAAGTAATAGCACGATCAGCAACGCTAAAATTAGCAACAAGAGCTTAATCTTATTGTTAACCTCTTGGTACACCTTAGCTGCTTCGTCGTTAATATTCACGTACCCGCCAATTTGTGGTGCTAAACCAAATTCCGCGACCTTTTTAGCTAACTGCTTGAAATTTGGAAATATTAACCCTTGATTCGATAATATTGATTGCCAATTTCCATTAGGGGTGTCACTATCCCCGCCTAACGATTTTGGCGAGACTACTAAAATTACCGGATTTGGTAGCTGACTACTGTATTGGCCTAGACTAAAACCATTTGTGTCGTAACTAAATATTTTTTGATTGGCCTTAATGCTGATAGGTTTCATCTGCATTTGTGGATTTTTGACGTGTAATTCTGCAAAAAATAATTCATACTCATATTTTTTAATTAATTCTTGGGTTCGTCCTTTTAGATTAGCTGGAATCAGTGCATACGTAATATTTGAATCTTGTGGTAACTTAATCCGTTGATTATCTACCGTTACGATTTTATTTTGGCGTAAATAATTTGCATTAACTTCAAGGACGTTCCCATTTGCGTAGTCGGTATAATTCGATGCATCACCGCCTCCATAAGCCGCTACAATCATTCCATGTTGGTTACCCCAATTCACCAATTTGTAAGTGTCTTTAGGACCTTCGTCATGTTGAACGCCCGCAAATGCAGCTAAGGATAACGTATAATAGTTCGGTAAATTATGCCAAGTTGCTAACTCAGTTTTGACCTGATTAGCGGTCTTCAGATTTCCCATGACTAGTATGACAACTACCACAACTGCGACTTCGGTAAGCGCCTTAAAAAACCAATTAACCGTAAAAACTAACTTACTTTGTTGTTTACCGTTGATTGCAGCTAAAATCGTTTTCTCATTATGGGACAAAACCTGAATTACAATTGCTAATACGGATATACCCAACTCTAGAATAAGCAAAAGGCCAGCCAATAACAGCATCGGGTACATACTTCCTAACTGACTTCGGACGAACATACTGCCAATAACTACCAGTAGACTCAGCCCATAGCTCACTAAAAAAAGCCGTTGATCTTGCATAAATGCTTGCCACGCATCTGCCAATCGTGAAACTCCGTGTAAATGTTTAATATTGGACGCTCGCAAGTATTGAAAATTCGCCACCACTAAGACAATAAAAAGCATTAACAACACCAACCCCAGAATAAGGTATAGATAGTTATTTGATAAAAAATCACCAACTAACCACGTGACATCAGTTGATTGACGTTCATATGTCAATCCCAAGCGATGCAATTCATGGCCAATTGCTTGCGGGCTCACCTTACCAAAAAAGTATAAAGGATAACGTAAATCACTCGTCAAAAATTGATTATACGTCGCAAAAGCCTGGCGTGGCACTAAATGTTTACCGACTTGCTTGTCATTACCTAATGTATAAAATTTTTGAACCGGATTACTACCAACCGTCGGGACAACAAATTGCTTCACAATCGCCACCTTATGTTCCCGACCAAAATCATCAAGTGCCTGATTAATCACATTTTTACGGCTTACATCATCAACTTTGGTAATCACATATGGTTTCGCCGTAACCGAAATAATATCTTGGGCATTCTGATTAACAAATAATAACAGCAAGCTAGCATACACCCCAGTAAGAATAATTAGGATGGTTTTTCGCATTTTTCGCATAATTAAGTTCCTTTATGAAATGAAAAACGTATTTCCCAACAAGTTCTGGAAAACACGTCGTGATATCAATACCTAGAAATATGCGACTTACGCTTTTTTATAATCGTAATGTGTTGCATTTCCACTTGAAGCACGATTAACAGTTGCAGTCGAACCCTCATTATTTTTGACCCACCTGCCTACATGTCGTTTTTTCCCAACCGCAATCGCTTGCGATTGATATGCTGGAATCGTCGTATCTGTTTCAGCAATTACTTTTTTACTCGTCATCGTTGAGTAGAAATATCCCCATGTGTAGTGCCCCACTAACTAAAATCCGTTTCCGTAAAATACTAGTCATTAAACAATTCCTCCAAAGATTTATTATGATACTTCTTAACAACGACGATTATAAGTCTTTTCTTAACATTTGGTTCATTTTTTCTTAAGAGGCCTTTTTTGGTGCTTAAGCGTGTTTTTTCCAATTCTTAAAAGGGGGTAAATTCTTCTTAAGAACGATTTACCCCCTTTTAAGAATTAATGGCTCCATTTATTCTAGTGTGGAATTAATTACCATTTGCTTAACTTTTTAACAAAAAAAGCCCATTCCGTAGAATAGACTTAGACATCAATATTTAATTAGCTAGTGTTTGTAACTCTGGATCAAGGACTGCGTTCCCTTGAACCGCTTCAACTTCATCAATAATCGCCCGGACTTCATCGGTTGTCTTAGCGTCCATCAAACGTTGACGAACTTCTGACGCGCCACGTAAACCACGCACGTAAATCTTGAAGAAGCGCTTCAAAGCCACGAAACGGCGTGAGCCAAAACGGGCAACGAAATCATCGAACAAGTCCAATTGGTAACGGAGCAAGTCGAAAGTTTCACTCAACGTGTGTTCTTGTGGATCCATTTCAAAAGCAAATGGGTTTGCGAATACCCCACGGCCAATCATCAAACCATCAATACCAGGGTGTGCTTCGGCCAAAGCCATTGCATCAACGGCTGAATTGATGTCCCCGTTGAATTGAATCAATGTATCAGGGGCGATTTCATCACGCATCTTCAAAATTTCATCAATTAAATCATAGTGGGCTGGCACTTTACTCATTTCATTACGCGTCCGCAAGTGAACCGTCAACACGCGCACGTTTTGTTGCAAAATAAATGGCAACCAGTCGTACATTTCATCCTTCTTATCAAAACCAATCCGGGTCTTCACACTGACTGGCAAGCCGCTTTCCTTGGCAGCAGCAATAATTCCAGCAGCCCGGTCAAAGTGCCGAATCAGGTCACTCCCACCACCGTTTTTGATAACGGTAGCATCAGGACAACCCATGTTTAAGTCGATTGCTTGGTAACCCATGCGCTTAACTTCTTGCACCGTCGCTTCAAAATCAACTGGATTATCACCCCAAAGCTGAGCAACTGGTGATGCTTCAGCCGGATCAACATACAAACGACCTTGGACTGAGAACTTCCCCTTTGGATGTGTTACTGACTTAGCATGCGTAAATTCAGTATAAAAAACATCTGGTGCCGCTGCCTTGGCAACAACTTGTCGGAATACCGTATCAGTTACGGCTTCCATTGGTGCCAAGCTCAAAAATGGCCGCTTGCTACCATCTGCGTTCGTTACATTACAGACAACGTTATCCCAAAAATCATTCGTCTTTTCTGTCATCTTTTCCCTATTCCTTTTACTTTGATAAATCCAGCTTGTGCGCCGATTTCGCTATTCTATCAAACACCACCTACCTGGCTGGTATACATTGCGTTTGATTCCTAGACTTCCCTAAATAATTAATCCCGTACTACTAAATAACGGATATTGTAACCACTCAAACACTCTGTTCAAATGATTTCCCAAGTTTCAACTTACCTATTATAAGTGCAATCTACTTACTTTTCAAGTTTATCGGCTTCGGACCACAGTGAAATCACGGTTCTATTTATTTTAGCGTGGGATTCTCATTTATGTACTTTTGTTTAAGAATACTCGCATGCCACGGAATATACCATAGGCACTAGTTTGAGCACATTACAAAATCAGCGATAACTGATTTGATTGAATCTACAACCTAACGAATTATCTTTCAACCACAGACAATTTACCGTGTTGAAGACGCAGTTAGCAAAGAAAATCAACACGCTATGTCAATAACATATCGATTTCACGAACCACTTTCGATTAGTACTGTTCTACATATTATTATTTCTGAACTACCGATTACTTACACCTGCGTATTATTTCGACTGCTTAGTTGGGGTTCCATGCATTTCGGCCCATACCGACTATTTTTTGTTAGTTTGAGAATTATTACTAACTAACGCAGTGGCTGGAAATTGCTTGGCGGGCGCAGCCTTTACACAGCGACTGGGGGAATATGTGTGAAACACGTATTTCCGCTGAGGATAAGATGAGGACTCTTAGGAATTTATTCCTTAGAGTCCCAGCTTATCCGAACCTCACAAGACCGCATTTTGGCTTGTGAGGTTGCTTCCAGCGCAGTGCGCCAAGTAATTTCCAGACGCAAAGTGGCCAATTTTATTCAATTCCACGTTAGACGAAATAGAGCCGAAATTACCAATTAAGTTGCATAAAAAAAGAACGCCCCATAATTAGGACATCCTTAATGTATTATGCATCGAGCTTTTGATTCCAAGCTTTTTCCCAGTCTGATTCTTCACCATCTTTATGGTTAGACTTGTAGTGGTGATTGGCCCCCGCAGCAGTTGCTGATTCTTTCCAGGCGTTTTCCCACTTAGCTTCGTCACCCTTGGCTTTGATCACTTCATCGGATGGCTTGTTATTCCATTCTTGTTGCCACGCAGCATCTTCATCATCTTTATGATTGGTTTTGTAATGGTGATTGGCTGGTTCAGCAGTTGAAGCGTTTTGCCAAGCATTTTCCCATTCGGCTTCGGCACTGTTAGCTTTGATGGCTTCATCGGATGGCTTATTGTTCCATTCTTGTTGCCAAGTTGAATCTTCATCATCCTTACGATTGGCTTTATAGTGGTGTTCGCCTTCAAATGAAGTAGCTGCTTCCCACGTTTTAGTCCATTCGGTTTTTTCGTTTTTCATTATGTGTCCCTCACTTTTCATAGTTAAGTAGTAAAAACTGATTCGTTATACCTACTATTCTCCTAAATGAATGTGAAGATTTATTAGATGGACACTTGGAATACAAAAATACGCATTCCATTTACCTATTAATTTCAACGCTTCCAAAGTCTACACAATCAAACCAACAATCATCCCCACAATGAACAACACCATAATCAATACGGTATTTTTAATTGTTAGTAAAAATGAACCGCGTTTCGTACGATCATGCCAGAAGAATTTGAAACTTTTGATGATAACTGGCCAAGCTAGCAGCGCTAATAATACTGTCCATGGTAAAATCCCCAGCACAACTGTCGTAATCAAGGTTAGATAACCGGCAATGTATAAGCTCAAGTAGACTATCAGCGCTTTCGATTGACCCAAGTAATATACTAACGTGTGACGTTCTTCGGCTAAATCTTCGATGTAATCACCAATATTATTCGCCAACATGATATTAGCAATACTGAAAACTCCCATCCCCGATACTAGTAGCGTTTGCCATGCCCAGTGCCACGTCATGACACCGATGTTCAAATACACGACCATCAACAAAATGACATAACCCATTGTTACCCCAGAAAACAGCTCACCAAGCGGAGTCCGCGAAATCGGTTTAGGACCACCAGCATAAAAAAAGCCAACAAAATAACTGATAAACGCCAGCAATGGCCAGAGCCAACCACCAACTTGCAGCCAGAGATACACACCCAAAATCGTCGCAATCCCCACCAATACGGCAAGCACCATGCCAACTTGTTGCTTAGTAACTGCCTCACGCCCCACCACATTGTTCACACCCTGTTTGAATGTTTCGTGTTTAGCATTCAGGAAATCCTGAAAATTATCCCAGACATTGGTCGCCAAGTGAAAGGCCAGCATCGCCACGAATAAAATACGATTGACTGCCACGCAATTGTTGTGTGCGTATATGCCACGTATAGTAACCCGACGATAAATGGTAAGACACTAGCGATTGCGGATTTGATTTCGACTAGTTCTAATAAGACTTTTGGCTTCATTTTCATGCATCCCCTGCTTAATTTATTAATCTCATTGTACTAAAAAACGATGAAAACATGGGCTTTCATCGTCATTTTTTTATTTTTTTAAGCCCGCACTAACTCATTGGTGGGTATTATTCAGCACTTCCTGCAAATACCGCTCATGAACCACGCTTAATTCAGGGTTCCCGAAAAGCTCCAACCTATTAATCGCCGTTTGTGCAGTACGTTGCCCCAGTTCAATCTCACCGGTTAATATTTTAAAAATTCCCGTGAAATAATGATACCGTCCTCTAAGCAAATAATTGTCCGTATGCTGATAGAAATGTTTAAAATTTTCCAAGCTAACTTTAGCATTTTTCATATCCTGAACTTCCAGCTGACTATCAATAATATTCAACAATGCGGTTCCCAGCGCGACCGTATTTTGCTTAATGACCAATTTATCCGTTAATTTCCGAACCAACTGATCATTCATCGTCGCTTGAAATTCAGTTGGTAACTTGGCAACGACATTCGCAAAAATTGTCAATTCATATTGTGTCCATTTTTAAAAATTAATCGCATTTTTATGGACGACATTAACGCGGCGATTAAAAGCCTCTCAATTTAAGGAAATCATAACTATGTCAAAAAGGTGTAAATACATGCTTTTACTCGTCTTTACACCTTTCATCACGTTGTTACTTTATGCATTAGCTACTGGAATCTTTAACGGGCTGCATTTATATGCAGTCTCATTCTTACGCTTCCCGTGGCCGGACAAAGTTAGCGCCACAGTCGCTAACTCACTGGCGGTGTTCTTATATGCCATTTATGATTTATTTGGCAAAAAGGTTAATTCCTAACCAAATTAAAATGCGTACCAAAGCTGACTGCAATCAGTCGCTTTGATACGCATTTTTGGCTATATTTTTCTAGCGTGGGGTTGTCGTTTCTGTACTTCTTAATCATTGAATTACTGAGGTTCTGTTGATTTTCAGTGTTTTTTCCACGCTACCGCAGCCTGTGATTGGTAACCATTTTTCACTAGTTTGAGCAATATTCCTAACTAACGGAGTGGCGGTAAATTACTTGGCGGGCGCAGCCTTTACACCGCGACTGGGGTGAGATGTATGAAATACATGTCGCCGCTGAGGATAAGATGAGGACTCTAAGGAATTTATTCCTTAGAGTCCCAGCTTGTCCGAACCTCCCACGACAGACATCCAGCCTGCAAGGCTAATCTAATCGCGTTAGGATTAGATTCAGTATTTTGTGAAACAAAATGCTGGGATGTTTTGCGTTGTCGGTTCGCAGGCATAAGCACAGACTGGCTTGGGAGGTTGCTTCCAGCGTGGTGCGCCAAGTAATTTACTGGCACGTAGTGGTCAATTTTATTCAATCCCACGTCAGACGAAATAGAGCCGCATTTTTGATTATGCTTTAACTTTAGGTTTGTAACCGTTAAAAATTAAATTTAAAATAATCGCCGTGATTGAACTCATCACAATTCCGTTTGAGATAAACATTTGGACATTTGCAGGTAAATTCTTGAATGTATCCGGCGCGCCGTTAAACCCAATCCCAACGGCAATCGCCACCCCAGCAATCAATAAGTTATGGTCATTGGTAAAATCAACCCGACTCAACATCCGAATCCCTTGCACCGCGACCATCCCAAACATGATCATCATCCCACCACCTAAAACTGGTGCGGGAATCATTTGGGCCATTGCGCCAGCTTTTGGCAGTATTCCTAGTAGTACTAAGAATCCAGCGGCAAAGAAAATTGGGCGCCGTGACTTAATACCCGACAGTTGGACTAAGCCGACGTTTTGTGAGAACCCAGTATATGGGAATGTGTTGAACACCCCACCTAACATCACTGCTAAACCTTCAGCGCGGTAACCCTTTTTCAATTTATCCGCAGTTAACTCTTTGCCAGTGATATCTGACAAGGCGAGATATACACCCGTTGATTCAACCATCGATACCATGGCGATGATAATCATCATAATAATTGAAGGAATATCAAACGTTGGCCACCCAAAGTAGAATGGAGTTGGTAGGTGCACCCATGGCGCTTGCGCCACGACTGATGAATCAACCATGCCCATCGTTGCTGCAATCGCTGTCCCGGCTACTAAGCCAATCAAGACGGCAATTGAACGCAGGAAACCTTTGGCGAAGAAATTTAACGCCAGAATTATTAACATTGTTATACCTGCCAATAATAAGTCTTGCGCTGAAGCCACCCCTTTATTATCTGAGATGTTGCCCATGGCGACTGGAATCAAAGTCAAACCAATGGTCGTAATCACCGAACCAGTTACCAAAGGTGGAAAAAGATTTTTAACTTTAGAAAAGAATCCACTAATCAAAATCACGAACAGTCCGGACACGATAATCGAACCAAAGATGGCACTCGGACCATGCTTTTGTCCAATGATAATTAATGGCGCAACTGACTGGAAGGCGACGCCCAAGACAACTGGTAAACCAATTCCGAAGAACTTGTTCATTTGGACTTGGAGGAACGTTGCTACCCCTGCCATGAAAATGTCCGTAGCAATCAAGTATGTCATCTGTTCTGGGGTATACTTCAACGCCGCCCCAATCATGATTGGTACTAAGATACTTCCCGAATACATTGCTAACAAGTGTTGTAATCCTAAAACCGCTGCTTGACCAT
This sequence comes from Periweissella cryptocerci, assembly GCF_004358325.1. NCBI lineage: Bacteria > Bacillati > Bacillota > Bacilli > Lactobacillales > Lactobacillaceae > Periweissella > Periweissella cryptocerci. Next base: position 1,201,103 of record NZ_CP037940.1, read on the forward strand.
TCTTATTTTGACTCGCCATTCTACGCATCAGCCTCCGCAAATTCAACTTTGCCATCAACAAAATCAGCAATCCGTGCTAATGAAACAACCTTAGTACCACGTTCTTCCATTAACTTCCGTCCTGGCTGGAAGACTTTTTCAATCACAATACCCAGTCCCGCAATTTTAGCACCGGCTTTTTCAACAATATCTAGCAATCCGCTTCCGGCTTGTCCATTTGCCAAGAAATCATCAACGACTAACACCGTATCGGCACTCGTCAAAAATTTCTTCGAGATTGAAACGTGATTTGTCACTTGCTTAGTGAATGAGAATACATCTGACGTAATCAATTCTTCATCCATCGTAATACTCTTAGATTTACGCGCAAACACCATTGGCACGTGGAGTGCATATGCCGCAAAGACCGCGGGCGCAATCCCACTTGCTTCAATCGACACAACTTTAGTAATGCCAGCATCTTTAAACACTTCGGCAAATCGTTGTCCCATTGCCGCCATCAAGTCTGGATCAACTTGGTGTGTTAAAAAACTATCGACCTTCAATACTTCTTCCCCTAAGACACGGCCATCTTGTTTAATGCGTTCTTCTAATTCTTTCACGTTTTGACTCCCTCTACGATTTAAGATTTTTAGCGAAGAAGCCGTTGCATCCCCAAAGTTCGATTGCTTTTGTGGACCAAAAAGGCTTCTCCTGCTTATAAAAAAACAGAAAAAGCCTAGTATCTGACTATTTTCTGCTTATAGTCCAGCATTTAAGGTGCTAGGTAGAAACTGTCGGCCATATTCCGACGATATATAAGCGATATATTGTTACCTATTTTACCGTAATGTTCGGGATTTCTCAACCTTTTTAGGATTAGAGGGTAGTTTTATTGCTGTTTAATCCTGTAATTCATTTCCAGCAGCATCCAAATGCCATTTTGTTCCTGGTTTACTTGCAAGAATCATAACACCTTCAACCAAGCCCCAAATTGACACTACACTTGGTACAACAATTGTCCAACAAAGAACAATTGATAAAACCAATTTAATTACCCCAGCTTGTGTCTGACCTAGGTAGAAATTATGAATGCCTAATGAGCCAAGAAATATTCCCAACAGCCCAGCTGCAATTTTACTCTTAGCTCCAACTTGACCAGTTGGCTGAATAACACCGGCTACCGCTTGACTAGTACTTTGCACTCCCGCATGGACATCTTCCTTTTTAGAAATAATCTGTCCATCAGGCTTTTGAAACATTTCAACTAAATCGCCAATTTGTGGTTGAAAAACAAAGTCATTCTTATCAATTTCAAGTAAGGTACCATCAGATTTACCAATCAACACCTTATTATCTTCTAACCACAACACTTTCAAATCATTACCACGAGCGATTTGATTTTGCTCTGATATTAACACCGCAACAGTACGGCCTGAATTTTTATAGTATTTAACTACATCACCTACTACGGGCGGGAAAAGTGCATCGGTTTTACTTAATTCGGTTAATGCACCAGTTTCTTCGCCAATCATAACTTTATCATCTGTAACTTGAATAATTTTTGACATAATATTTCTCCTCTAATAATATTTCTACATTTTACAAAACACATTCCTGTAAGTTTTATCATGTTCTTATGAAAATAAATTAGCTAAAATTGCGTGCTTGTTAAAAGCCAGCGGTGTTGTACTTGGAAAATACATGAACATTCTTACCACGTACACAACCGCAAATAGACTCATTGTCCAATAAAAGCCCTTTAAGCTAAGCAAGAATTGCGATATTGCAATGCGTCTGAATATAATTGCAAACAAGAATAAAATCGCCACCCAAAATAATGGATGAAAATAAAACGCACCAACAACATCGCCATGTACTAGGTGTTCAAATGCTCTTGTCATCCCACAACCAGGACACGGAATCCCAAAAACCGCTCTATATATACACATAGCATTATGAGCTAAGCATTGCGGCCCCGACTGCAACTAACCAAATAAGCCAGCCAACAAGACCAATCGCGCCAGTAACGATACCCGTAATTGCTAAACCGGCTGAAGCACCAGCTTGTTTGTCTTTATTCATTCCGACAATGCCAAAAATAAAGCCCAGGATTGAAGGTATTCCAAAACAGAACAAGCCAACAATACCTAATACCATCCCAGCAATTGATAATCCTGATGACTTTGGTCCCTGTGGATTTTGCACGTTAACCGTAACCTGTTGCGGTTGAGCTTGGTTCTGTGATTCTGCCACTGGTTTTTCGGAACTTAATTGTGATTCTATTGATTGCACATTTTCTGTGTTAGCTACTTCTGGTTGTACGTCTACGTCTGATTCAACTGAATTTAATGGGTCTTTGTCCACGATAGATTCCTCATTTCTTTAAATTTTATATACCATTACGCATATATGTAATTACAAATCCATAAGTTAATTCTATCTAATATATTATTAGCTGCCTACTAATAGCTCTTACATTCACATAATCTTCTAACTCCAATTCTCTTGCTCATGAAAAAAGCTTTTCCTACTAATAAATAATAGAAAAAGCCTAATATATGATTGTTTTTTTGATTATACTCCGCTTACATTTTGTTGCATCCTTAGAATTTAACCATTTCAAAAGTTATTTTTTGAGCTGGTTTTAAAATAACTGTCTTTGCCGCTGCCGTGGCTGATTTACCATCAAGTTTATATGTCCAATATAATCCCTTAACTTTATTTTGTTTAATGTTGGCAACTGAAGTTACAAAACCTTTTTCAATCTTTGCATTTAATTTGTCAGTTATTAATTCAGCTAAATTCGTGCCCTTCGCTACTGTATATTTTTTCGTGACGGCCGTTTTTTCATATGGTTTATATGTCAATTCAACTGTAACATCATCCCTAGCTTGCTTTGGCTTAGCGTTCTGCTTGCTTGAACATCCCCCAAGTACTACAAGTACTGCCAATAAAATAGTACCTACCGTAACAATCGTTTTTACATTTTTCTTCATAAAACTAAGTCTCCCGATAAATTATTTGCACATCAAAAAGCAAGCAAATTAGAACAAAAGCCCCATCAGCTTGCTAACTAACATTTACAAATTAAACTTGATCATATGCTTCTTGGAAAAGTTGGACAATTTCGGCTTTCGTCGCCTTACGAGGATTGGAAAATGCATTTCCATCCTTCAAGGCATTTTCGGCCATCAGTTCAAAGTCTTCAGGTTTGGCACCAATATCCTTGATTGAACGTGGGATACCAACATCAATCGACATTTGGCGCATCGCTTTGATTGCTACTTCCGCTGCATCGCGAGTTGACAAGCCATCAATATTTTCACCCATGGCAACAGCTAATTCGGCAAAGCGTTCTGGCGCAGCGATGATGTTAAATTTTTCAACAATTGGCAACAGCAATGCACAACATACACCATGTGGCGCATCGTATTGACCACCTAATTGATGGGCCATTGCGTGTACATAACCCAAATCAGCATTATTGAAGGCCATTCCGGCTAACATTTCAGCTTCGACCATTTTCGTCCGCGCTTCCAGATTATGTCCATTGGCAACTGCTTCCCGCAAACTTTCCTCAATTAATTTAATTGCTTGTAAACATTGACCATCTGTAATTGCATTACGATTAGTTGATACGTAAGGTTCAATTGCTTGCACAAATGCATCCATCCCAGTTGCAGCAGTTAAACCTTGTGGTACGTCCAGCATCAGCATGGGGTCATTAAATGAGACCAATGGAATATTACGCCATGAAACAACGACGAACTTCAAATGCGTTTCTTCATTGGTAATTACAGCGTGCCGGGTCAATTCGGAACCAGTACCGGCAGTGGTATTGATAGCAATCAATGGAGGTAAAGCATTCGCCAAAGTCTCAATTCCAGCAAGAACTGTAATATCATCACCATTGGTCAAAATAATACCCAGACCTTTACCCGTATCATGGGCAGATCCACCCCCAACTGTGATAATACTGTCACAATTTTCAGCCAAATATTGAGTCTTAGCAGCCTCAATATTACGGACTTTGGGATTAGGTTCAACCCCATTAAAGATTGAAAAATCGACGCCAGCCTCTTTAAGTGATGCAACAGCCTGTTCAACAGCGCCATCAGGCAATGTTTCTAAGAATGAATCGGTCACAATCAAGGGCTTTTTCATGCCAAGCATTTTGGCACGATCCCCAACTTTTGCAACAACCCCTGGTCCAAAAAAGTTAACACTAGGCATTAAAAAATCAAAATTTGTTTTCATTATTTCTCCCTTTTTCTGATAAAAGTTAATTATTATTTAAATCACTCATACTATTTTGAATAAACCAGCCGCTAAAATACCACCCACAATTGGGCCAACCATTGGAATCCAAGCATATGCCCAATTCGTTGCGCCTCGGTGTGGTACTGGTAGTATTGTATAAGCTAGTCGTGGACCCCAGTCACGGGCAGGATTAATCGCATACCCTGTCGTTGTGCCTAAGCTCATCCCAATTGCTAAAATCACAAAGCCAACTACTAGTGGCTTTAATCCCGCCGCAAAATCGCCTAGACTGAGCAACACAAAGATAAACGTAAATGTCGCTATCACTTCACTTAAGAAGTTAAAAAGCGTATTTTTAATTGCCGGTCCAGTTGCAAAAATCCCGACTGAGTTACCATCTGCTTCATTTTTACTTACTTTGAAGTGTGGATAAAATTGAACAATGACCAAGCCAGCTCCCACAAATGCACCGAAAAATTGGCCAATGAGATATGGCAATACTTGATTCCACGGAAACATTCCAAATAGCGCAAACGAAATTGTCACCGCTGGGTTAAGGTGTGCATTCGAGCCAAGATGACCAGCGACGTACACACCCATGGTTACCGCCATCCCCCAGCCAAACGAAATTAGGAGCCAATCGCCATTGTTATTTGCAAATGTTCCTTTTAATTTAACCCCGGCATTAATGCCTGCCCCTAAGATAATCAATATCATTGTTCCTAGAAATTCGCCTAAAAAACTTTCCATCGCTTCCTCCAATGATTGAGTTATTCACAAATGTTTTGAAGCACAAGTAAACTCCCCATTATCAGTGCTATCTTATCCGCTAATTTAATCGCTAATTATTCAAGCAATGCCGCAACCGCTTCTGAAATAGCTTGATCCTCTGATACGGCCCCACCACTAACTCCAACTGCACCAAATATGCGACCATCCATTCTCAGTGGAATCCCGCCAGCAAATGAAACTAACTTACCATCAAGCATCGTTTCCATTTGATATAAATCCTTCCCTGGTTGGATTAAGTTGCTGATTTCCTTGGTTTGTGATTTCATAGCAATTGCTGACCACGCTTTTTTCTCAGCAAGTGTTGAACTGACCAAATTTGCTTCTGGCATATGGTACAGCATTTGCGTAGTTGCAGCCGCATCAACAATCGAAATTGTCACTGCCGTACCTAATTTATTGGCCTTAGCAACACCCGCGTGAATTGCTTTTTCTAAATTATTAATTTCAAAATATTTTTCAAAATCCAAGTTCATTATTCTTCCCCATTTCCAATTGCATCATTATATTGTTTTACGATTTGATCAACTTCATCATCATCAACTTGATAGTTGTCCTCTGATCGTGCCAAAATATAGAGAAAATCAGACAGTCGATTGGCATAGCGTAATAATTCTGGACGGACTTTTGCTTCGTTTGAAAATCGGACTAGTCCACGTTCGGCTCGCCGACACACGGTTCTAGCTACATGCAGTTGAGCACCCGCAAGTGTGACTCCAGGGAGAATGAAGCTATGAATTTCGGGTAACATTGCCGTATATTCATCAATAATTGACTCCAATTCAGTAGTATCCATTTCGCTAATCACTTGGCTTGCCGCATAAAATTTTGTGGGGTCTTCCGTTGCAATTTCCCCACCAACTAAAAACAGCTTGTTTTGAATTTTTTTCAACAGGTCCTTATTTCTAGGCACTTTACAAAATTTTTCAGCAAAACTAATTTGCGCGTTACATTCATCAAACGTCCCATATGTTTCGACACGTTCTGAATATTTTGCAACCCGCCCACCATCAAACAACCCGGTCGTCCCTTTATCACCCGTCTTAGTGTAAATACTCATTCAAAGATCACCTCCCTTTTTCAAATTTTTAAAAGGAATACCTTTCACTAGTCGTGCCGCATTAATCCCTAAATTCATTAAACTTTCATTATCATCCACACTAACAATAAACAATGGTTCATTTTCCGGAAATCCTTTAAAATGGAGAATTGCGTGTTTTTCATCAAATGCAATTCCGACACCAAAATGGGAACTAATTGCCGCCTGATATGCACTAGCTATGGTATTTTCACGCACAGTCGGTTCAACTTTAAATGCGACTTGTTCTTCTTCAATACCAAATAATATTTGATTCAAAACTTGCCCTTTGGAATCCGTCGCAACTACAATAACCGGTTTCGCTACCATACTCATACCTCCCGAAATTCGTTGGCATAAGCAATAATTAAGCCCGTTGCAACCGCATTTCGTGGTCCTTTAATTGCCTGGATATTGCCGCTACCAGCTACTAAATTATATTTAGCCAATTCATCAGTAACTAACTGCGGAATTTCAAAATCTAATGCTGAGCCCCCAACGATAACAACAAATGGAATATCACGAATGTTTCCAGTTGGACTAACGTGTTTCAAAGCACGCAAGGCATTGCTAACAAAAACTCGCTTTTTAGCACTTTCACGCACAAATTTAATTTTCTCAATACTCAGTTCACCCGGTACTGGTACGTAACCATCTGGTTTAACAACTACTGTACTAGCAAAAATAGTTGCTGGTAATGCTTTTTCAAAGAATTCGACCGATCCATCTTCATGCCGAATATGAAAAAAGCTTTCAACTTTGGCCAACGGATACTTTTTGATATTTTCTGCTAAATATAAATCATCGAGACCAAGTTCCGAATTAATGATCATTGTGACCATATCTCCGGCACCAGCCAAGTGAATTGCCGCAATTTTGCCACCTTTATTAATTATTGAAGCATCTGTTGAACCCGCACCTAAATCTAAAATAGCCATTGGGGCGGTCGTTCCGGGTGTCGTTAACGCCCCTAAAATAGCGGCTTCGGCTTCGGCACCACCAATTTGAACGGGTACTTTAAACTCAGACTCAATCGCATTTGCAATAAT